>CAZLCF010000178.1:0-6585 GCA_964557905.1 uncultured Rikenellaceae bacterium
AAGAGCCTGATGTATTTGTTGCTTTCTTCAATATCAGCAAAAAGCCCGAGATCATCAGACGTATGCCCGATAACCTCCTCCTTTTTGTAACCAAGGACCTTCAGGAAACTGGAATTTACATCAAGGAATTTCCCGGTTTCCAATATGGTCAGAGCCATTGGATTTGGAGCAGAATGGAAAGCCTTGAAAATCATGTCGTCGGGAGTAGCCTTTTGCCCTTTGATTTTTGAACGAAGTTTATCAAGCTCCTTTTCAAGCTTCTTGTTTGCTTTCTCCAGTTCCTTATATTTCTCTTTATAATCCATCAGACCCAGGTAAAATAATCCGGTTTAAAAATAACAAAAAATGGCCTGTTCAGGTTATTTTTTAAAGCAAATCTGCTATTTCCATACAGATTTTATTTCTTTTTATTCTTATTGATATAATATTTACAAAAATCGGTAATTCCACACTGGCTGCATAAAGGATTCCTGGCTTTGCAAATATACCTTCCATGAAGTAAAAGCCAGTGATGAGCCTTATTTATAAGATCAGCAGGTATGTTTTTTGTCAGCTGATCCTCTGCATTCCCAGGCGTTATAGCATTCCTTGTGAGGCCTATTCTCCCTGAAACCCGGAAAACATGCGTATCTACTGCCAATACTGGTTTTTTATATACTACCGAGGCAACTACATTGGCAGTCTTTCTTCCAACCCCTGGAAGCTTCTGTAGTGTAACCGTATCAGAAGGCACCTTGCCATCAAATTCCCCGACAAGCATTTTTGACATTCCGGAAAGATACCTGGCCTTGCTGTTAGGGTAGGAACATGATCTAATATATGAAAAAATCTCTGACAGTTCAGCTTTCGCCATGGATTTTGCATCGGGGAACCTTTTCATAAGCGCCGGAGTTATCATATTGACTCTCTTGTCGGTGCATTGTGCCGAAAGAATGACAGCTACAATAAGTTCAAATGGATCCTGGTAATCAAGTTCCGTCTCAGCTACCGGCATGCTGACAGTAAAATATTCAATGGTTTTTCTGTATCTCTCCTTTAAAGTCACTGTAAAAGGCTTATCATAGGGCAGGAAAGTTAAGGATTTTTATCTTTGTATAATGATCGGAATAACCAGGGAATAATTATTATCTCAAATCCGGTCATACGTCCGTAAATTTGATAAGGATTTTATAGCTTTAACCGGCTTTATATTTTACAACTTGGAAAAAATAATCATAAATACTTCAGGAGCCGTATCAGAAATAATTGTCGGTGCAGGGTGGAAAAGTGTCAATCAGTTAATACCCGGAGAAAGTGTCGTAATTGTTACCGATAATAATGTTTATGATCTGTATGGGAGACATTTTCCAGAATGTCCGGTGCTGAAAATAAAGCCCGGAGAGAAGAGCAAGAGCCTGAAAGTAATTGAAAATCTGTCAGAAGAGCTTCTGAATAATGGTATAGGACGGACTGGATTTATTCTGGCTTTTGGTGGAGGAGTGGTTTGTGATATTGCAGGATTTCTTGCCTCCGTATTCATGAGGGGAATTCGTTGCGGCTATGTTTCTACAAGTCTTCTGTCACAGGTAGATGCAAGCACAGGAGGAAAAAACGGTGTTAATCTTGGTAATATAAAAAATGTTATAGGGAATTTCAGGCAGCCTGAATTCGTCATATGCGACACTTCGATGCTGCAAACGCTTCCTGATAAAGAGTATTTATCAGGCATGGCCGAACTGATAAAAACCGGTTTGATCGGTGATCCATCCATCATTGAACTGCTTGAAAATAAATATAAGGAGGTCATGTCGAGGAATGATGAGATCCTTTCGGATCTTGTTGCACGGGCAGTCAAGTTCAAAGCCTCAATAGTATCACAGGACGAAAAGGAAGGTGGATTAAGAAGAATATTGAATTTTGGTCATACATACGGACATGCGATAGAGCTTCATGAATCGGTAAAACACGGATTTGCAGTTGCATCAGGCATGAAACTGGCAACCCTTTTTTCACAGGGAAAGGGATTTATCAGTGATAATGAATGCAGCAGAATAATCAGCCTCCTGATTAAATATAATCTCCTGGAAGATTATAAGGTTCCGGTTGATAAGATGCAGGACCTCATAATCCATGATAAAAAGAGGTCAGGTACGGATATCCATTTTGTTTTCCTTACAGGTATAGGCCAGGGAGTCGTGAGAAAAACTCCGGTGGGAGAGGTGATTGAATTTTACAGACAGAATAAAACAGACAAATAAAACAATTATGAATTCTTTTGGGATTGTTTTCAGAGTATCAGTATTTGGAGAATCACACGGTCCTGCAATAGGAGTGATAATTGACGGTTGTCCTCCCGGGATAGCAATCAAACCTGAAGATTTCGTTCCGGACCTGAGCAGAAGACAAGGCGGAAGCAAAGGCACTACAAGTCGTCAGGAACCTGATCTTCCGGAGATTCTCAGCGGTGTTTTCAACGGATTCTCGACAGGAGCGCCTGTAACAATTGTTACCAGGAATAAAGATGCTGACTCTGCCGCTTACAATGATTTTATAGATGTTCCCCGTCCCGGGCATGCTGATTTCACGGCAAAAATGAAATACTCGGGATTCTCTGATTTTCGGGGCAGCGGACATTTTTCAGGGAGGATTACCTGGGGTCTGGTTGTTGCGGGTGTCATTGCCAGGAAATTATGCAGTTCACCAGAGATAACTGCAAAACTTATTTCGGCAGGAGGTTCCACTGATATTGAAAGCGCTGTTAATAAAGCAATTGCTGATAATGACACAATTGGGGGCATTATTGAGTGCACGGTAAAGAATCCTCCCATAGCAATTGGAGAACCGTTTTTTTACTCATTTGAATCAGCTGTCAGCCACCTGATATTTTCAATACCTGCAATTAAAGGCATTGAATTTGGTTCCGGATTTGCGTCAGCAGCAATGAAAGGATCTGAACATAATGATCCGTTCATTGATGAAAGCGGAAAGACAGCAACAAATAATGCCGGCGGTATTAACGGCGGCATTACAAATGGCAACGATCTCGTATTCAGGGTTGTTGTTAAGCCAACCTCTTCAACCGGAGCTGATCAAAAAACATTCAATTTCAAAACGAAGGGAATGCAAATCCTTAAAATAAAGGGACGGCATGATACATGCATCGCCCTACGCATGCCTGTGATCGTTGAAGCAGTCACTGCCATTGCCATGGCCGACCTAATAATGATTGACAGGGGAATTGGAGGGGAAAGAAAAAAATAATCATACAATCATGCAGCCATGTAATCACTTAAAGTAAAGAGGCCGTAAGACTTATTTACCTTTTCGCCTTTGTGCCCTTGTGCAGTTGCGCCTTTATTACCAGAGCCTTCTTTGTAGCCTTGGTAATCTTAAATCTGTTATCAATTCTTTCGCCGATAATCCAGATAATCTTTCCTTCTGATTCAAGGATGTAAGTTTTTTCCTTTTCAAGTAGTGAATACTTACGGTCTACAAAATAGTCGCTGAGCTTCTTCTTCTGTTTCATACCCAGGGGGTAGAAATAGTCACCCGGCTGCCATTTTCTTATCATAAGCGGAAAAGAGATCTTTTCCATATCAAAACATGCAGTTTCCGAAGCTGAAGGAATAGAATAATTGTTTGAAATACTGACAATCCGTGCTGAATCAATAAGTGATACATTTCTAAGTTCAGCTATGGTATTTATTTTATAAAATTCATTTTCCTGATTTGCACGGAAGGAAATGATCAACTCTCTCCTGTTCTTTATAATCCTGTGTGTATCTGTGAATATCTGACCTCCGGTTCTCCCATCAATGATATTCCGGAGATCCTTTAATGCAGTATTTGTTATTCCGTATGGTTTTGTAAGCTCATAAAGGACACTCTTGTTATCCAGGTATGGCCGTAACAGATTGATATTAAGAATAATATTATTATCTCTTTCAGTAAGGACCTTTTGTCTTAGTTTGTCAATAAAAACGGTAACAATTTCATTTATACCGCTGAGTCTTTCGGCGGTTTCATTCAGGGTAATCTCAATGGAAGGGTTAATCTCCTTGAGCACCGGTATTACCAGATGTCTTATCCTGTTCCGGATGTACTTTATTTCTGCATTCGATTTGTCTTCCCGATACTTAATCCTGTATTTTCTGCAGTAAGCTTCAATTGTATCTCTTGGTGCAAAAAGCAAAGGCCTGATCAGTCTGTTGCCAGACGATTTTATGCCTGTAAGCCCCGTAATCCCGGTTCCCCTGGTCAGATTAATAAGGAGTGTCTCAATATTATCATTGAGGTTATGGGCAAGAGCTGTTGTTTTAAATCCATTCTTCTTCATTACCTCATTGAACCATCTGTATCTCAATTCCCTGGCAGCCATCTGGATTGAAATCCCGTTCCTGGCAGCATGTCCTTTTGTATCAAATCGTTTTGAGAAAAAAGCAATTTTATGATTTGCTGCTAATTTTCTGACCATCTCTTCATCCTTATCTGCCTCCTTCCCGCGCAAACAAAAATTACAGTGAGCAATACCCGTATCAAAGCCTGCCCTGATGAACAGATCTGCCATCACCATTGAGTCAATGCCGCCGCTGACAGCCATCAGCACTCTGTCACCCTTTTTTATCAGCTGGTTTTCTTCAATATATTTCAGGAAATCGTTAAGCATAATGGTTCACCAGGATGTTTATTCGTATGGTAATAATGTAGGAAGACCGGGTTCGAAGTTTTCCGGTCTAAGCAGCTGCTCCCCGGAGACCATGATATGATTGATCCTTGAATACTCGGGCAGGTTCGGGAAATAGCCCAGCCTGATCTGCAATGTGTTGAAGACAAGATTGTCATTCCTTATCCTGATACCCAACCCGATGCTGGATAATATCTCTCCCTGCTGTACGAATTCATTGGTACCGAATAAGAAACCCAGATCAGCAAATCCAAAGAATGTGAATCTGAAACCATATAAATTGACCGGGCTGAAGAGTACTGATTCCAGGTTAACTGCCAGCCTTTGTCTTCCCCCGACCGAGTCGTTCCTGAATCCGGTAAAGCCATCTTCATGGTTAAATACCAGGTATTCATCATAATATCTGTCAAATCCTCTGGTGTAATCAGCTTTGATAAAGTTCCTGATCCGGTATCTCCCGATATAAGAAAGATTTGAAATGAAGCTTGTTCTCAATAATAAAAGACCCTGTTCAGTCTGTCCGTCATTGAAAAAAGTCGCTATACCTGCTGAGGCATAAAAATATCCGATGCTTTTAATAGATTGTCCCAGTGAAAGTTCCACTCCTCCATATATCCTTTGCTTAAATTCATTAAATTCTTTTCCTACAGTTAAGTTAATTAATCCGCCGTAGGGGATATCCTCTGTCCGGCCGTATCCGAAGATGAGATTAGTTTTATAATATTTCTGAAAGGTAAAAGCTGCTGAACCCAAAAGCATCCTGTATTTCTGGAGGTTATGGTACGATTCAGGCAGTATGAAAGGGTGACTGAATACATCATTGTTTGTAAAACGGGCGCCGAGGATCAATCTCGAAACAGACTCTTTATTTAACAGGAAGGAGCGTGAGAACCAGTAATCCTGGAGATTATATTTCACGGGGGCAGGTAAAAGGAGGGAATCAAGATCCTCGGTTGTATACATCTTCCTTACCGAAATACCGCCTGCATACTTTGTTGTTGAGCTTACAAGTTTGCGTTCAAGGTTAAAACCATAGGTCTTTTCACCGAGACCATCGAAATAAAAGAGGTCAAGGTTTGTGAACGATCTGGCAATGTTATCAATTTTATATTCCACGCCAATGCCCGGGGAGTCATGCAGGTCAGCATTATAAGGCACGGTGAGCCTGAATTCATGGCCCATGCCGAAAATATTCTTTTCAAAGAGGGATGCAGATCCTTTTATAATGCTGCTGTATTTGAAAGAGCCGCCGAGAGAGTAAATGTCTTTTGTCACTACCACTATGTCAACATCTTCATCAGATACGGGAACCACAATAATCCTTGAATCATCAATATAAGGCAATTGTCTCAGGATCCTTTCGTTATCGCTGAGAATCAGGGGAGAAAGTGTATCGCCTTCAGAAAACAGGAGGTTCTTTCGGATTATATGTTCATTGGTATTAATATGAGTTGTGTTTAAAAGCTTCTCAATCTCATTAGGATTGGAAGAGAGAGGAATGTTGACATTGGATCCGAAAACACTGAGTCTCCGGATTTCAATTTTCCTGATTTTCTTACCGTTAAATATTACATAACTAGCTTCGCTCGATCCCGATATCTCCCTTTTGGAAGATGGTTCGTGTGAGACGATGAGAAAATCATACAATTTTTTGGTTATCAGCGTCCTGGATGCTATAGTTTTCAGTGAATCATAAAACAGGGGTGTTTTGTCATTGCTTAATATTCCTGAAGGCAAAGGAGTACCGGGAATATTGAGAATAGTATCAGAAATGAAGAATAGGCCGATATCCCTGAGATTGATTAATTTATCTGGATTCGTCAGACGGAGGGTATCGTAACCTGTTGGAATTTGTGAACAGAGATGACTGTTAAAACACAGAAATGCCAGTAAAAAAAAAGGCCCGACGGATCTTCTGTATT
>CAZLCF010000179.1:0-6548 GCA_964557905.1 uncultured Rikenellaceae bacterium
CTTAACTTCTACCTTTCCTGTGATAGTATCATATGATACTACATGATAAGAGCTGTAATCGGGACGAAAGTGGTTTTTTATTGTTGCATCTGAATGGGTAACACATATCTTATAAAATGTTGAATCTCCCGTAATGTTAAATGCCCACATCAGGAATTCGAGGTTCATCATATTGTCAATTATCACCGGACACTGCCATTTACTGTTGCTGCCCCACGACTGGATACAGCCAATGTTTGGTCTGTAACGTGTTGATAATGAATTTGCCCCGGTAAGCAGTATTTCCTCATAGCTCTCATTATCGGTAAGCCTGAGTCCGTTACCGAAACTATTGAAGAGCATAAATCCAAGATCGTGAGTACCGGTATTGTTTTTCTCCTTTTCAATTCTTGATGTCATCATCATGGCAGCTTTCTTTATCTTCTCATCACCCGAGTATTCATACAGGTACCACAGGCTTCCCGGGAAAAACCCGGAGGTCCACCAATCCGAACCTGCAGTCACCAGAGTACCCGTGGTGTCGATAGTCCGGGGCAACAGATCGGGCTTTTCCTTCATCACGTCTGCCATGAGGCTGTACTGCCTTACCGCAAATGCAAGCGACTCATCAATCAACTTTCCCATTTGTTTGTCCCTTGAACATGAGATAAACGAAATCTGTAGTATGATAACTAACAAGAATATCCTGATTTTCATGATTAAAAATTTAAACTGATGATACCATTTCGCAATTTAATTATAAATTTATTGGGAACTCAGAAAACAGCATATTGCAAATCTAAAAATCATTATCATGAAGAAGGGAATAATTCTTACGGTATTATCTGTTTTAATTTCAACTGTTGCATTTTCCCAGAATGTGGGTTCATCGCCTGATTATATAAAAGCCCTGACCGCTGACTGGAAAGGTGAACGGTTTCCTGACGGACGGCCAAAGGTACCCGATGCAATACTTGAGAGGCTGAAGAATATTTCGATTGAGGAAGCCTGGGGTGTTTTACGCAGTAAAGGTTATCAGAATCAATTTGAAGGAGACTGGACTATCATAAATCCTGATGAACCCATGACGGGGAGAGTGGTTACTGCACAGTACATGCCTCTTAGGCCTGATCTCGAAAAATACATAAAAGCTCAGGGAAAAACTGAAAATAGAGCACAGCAGGGAGGAACCAATTCCTGGCCGATTGATGTGCTAGTTGAGGGAGACGTCTATGTGGCGGACAGCTATGGAAAAATAATCGATGGTACGCTTATTGGCGATAACCTGGGTAATTCGATATATTCAAAATCGAAAAACGGAGTCATTTTCTACGGATCTGTAAGGGATGTGGAAGGGCTGTCGGAGATAAAAGGATTCAACGGCTGGATAAAGGGATCAGATCCTTCTTTTATTATGCAAATGTCGCTTACCTCAATAAATGCACCCATCCGTATCGGACGGGCTGTTGTTTTACCGGGGGATGTCGTGCTGGCAAAGAAATATGGAGTCATATTTATTCCATCCCACCTGGTGGAAGAACTTGTAATTACCTCTGAAGTGACAGCTTTGCGGGACCAATTCGGTCACCAGAGGCTTCGCGAGGGGAAATATAAACCCGGACAGATCGACAGCCAGTGGAGCGAAGAAATTAAAAAGGATTTTCTTGACTGGCTGAATAATTACCCGGGGGAGCTGCCTATGACCAGGCAGGAACTGGATAATTATCTGAAGGAACGCAACTATTAATTATCATCCAGCCTATTTTAATCAGTTATTTGATAATCATATATTTATTATCATGAAGAAAACATTAGAACAGCTGATGGAACTGGAAGGAGCCACTCCGGATCCGGACAACAGCCGGCGCAGCTTCCTGAAAAAAGCTGCGATGGGAGGCATAGCCCTTGGCAGTTTCATGCATTCATCAATTGAAGACACTATTGCACAAACCACTTCAAACGTAAGCAGATCTTCAAGTCCTTCGGAGCTTAAGATAACCGATCTGCGGGTTGCCCTGATCCGCAATGTCGGACGAACGGCAATTATAAGGATAGACACTAACCAGGGTATCTCCGGTCTGGGAGAGGTAAGGGATGGCGCAGATGAAAGGTATGCCCTTATGCTTAAGAGCAGGATACTTGGTCTGAATCCATGTAATGTTGAGATGATTTTCAAGATCATCAGGCAGTGGGGATACCATGGCCGCCAGGGCGGCGGTGTCTGTGCAGTTGAAATGGCTCTGTGGGACCTTTGCGGCAAAGCCTGGGGTGTTCCTGCATGGCAGCTGCTTGGAGGCATGTACAGGGATAAAGTGCGCTTATATGCTGACACTCCGGGAGCAAAAGACCCGCAGACTTTTGCACAAACCATGAAAAGAAGAGTTGAAGAACAGGGCTTTACCTGGCTGAAAATGGACCTTGGCATCCATGTTGTTGCAGATCAGCCTGATACAATAGTAAATTCGAAATTCTGGGATGGCGCAACCGGACAGTATGATCTGAGAACATATATGGGTTATGGTAACACACTGCATCCTTTCACCCAGGTACAGATCACCGATAAGGGATTGGCCGGTCTTTCTGAATATGTTGAACAGGTAAGGAATGCTATCGGTTATGAAATGCCCCTCTGTGCAGATCATTTCGGTCATTTCGATATCAACAATTCAATCCGTTTCGGAAGGGCAATGGAAAAATACAGGCTCGCATGGCTTGAAGATATGGTTCCCTGGTTTTATACTGACCAGTGGAAGACAGTTACTGATGCCCTTGAGACTCCAACCTGTACCGGGGAGGACATTTATATGCTGAAAGATGGATTTAAACCGCTCCTGGATGCGAGAGCAGTTGATATAATACAACCTGACCTGGCTACTTCCGGCGGACTTCTCGAAACAAAAAGGATCGGCGACTATGCTGAAGAGTGCGGTGTGGCTATGGCTATGCACATGGCTGGCACTCCTGTATGTTTCATGGCAAATGTCCATTGTGCTGCAGCCACTCAGAATTTTCTTGCACTGGAACATCACAGTGCAGATAATTCATGGTGGGGAAACCTGGTAAAGGTGACCGGATCCCAGCCGATGGTCACAAAAGGATTTGCCAATGTGCCAGTTGACTCTCCGGGCCTGGGGATTGAACTGAATGAGGAAGAGGTCAGAAAACATCTGATGCCATCACAGTACGGCTATTTTGAGCCAACTCCTGAATGGGATGAAAAGCGGTCGCATGACAGGCTCTGGAGTTGATTAATTAAACAGGATCACCTCATAACTCTGCCCGAGGCATCGCCCTTCATGAGATTTTCAACCTCAGCGACTGTGACAAGGTTGAAATCACCATGAATTGTATGCTTCAGGCAAGAAGCCGCAACGGCAAAATCAAGAGCTTTCTGATCATTATCGGGGAAAGCAAGCATTCCGTAGATGATCCCTGCCATGAATGAATCGCCGCCTCCTACCCTGTCAACAATATGAGTGATCTGGTAAACAGGAGCTTCAAACAGTTCCTTTCCGTCATAAAGCACACCCGACCATGTGTTATGATCTGCACTTACAGAGCCACGCAGTGTAATTATTATTTTCTTCGCGAGCGGGAATTGTTTTTTAAGTTTTTTACATACCGATTCATAGCTGGCTCCTTTTACTTCTCCGCGAAATACATCAGCACCTTCCGGTTTAATACCAAAAACTTTTTCGGCATCCTCTTCATTGCCAAGAATAATGTCGCATTCCTTCACCAGTTCCGGCATTACTTCGGAGGCGCTTTTCCCCCATTTCCAGAGGTTCTTCCTGAAATTAAGATCACATGAAACGATAATGCCGTTCTTTTTTGCCGCTGCAACAGCTTCACGGCAAACGGCCGCCGCTCCTATAGAAATTGAAGGAGTTATTCCTGTCCAGTGAAACCATTGTGATTCTTTAAAGATATTGTCCCAGTCGATCATCCCTGGTTGAATTTCGGCAATGGAGGAATGAGCCCTGTCATAAATAACTTTGCTTGGTCTTGATACTGAGCCTGTTTCAAGAAAATAAATTCCCAGTCTTTCACCACCCCTGATGATATGATCAGTTCCCACATTGTGTTTTCTGAGCTCCATAATAACTGAGTTACCCAGGTCATTCTGTGGCAGAC
This sequence comes from uncultured Rikenellaceae bacterium, assembly GCA_964557905.1. Lineage (GTDB taxonomy): Bacteria > Bacteroidota > Bacteroidia > Bacteroidales > VadinHA17 > LD21. The sequence continues at coordinate 4,114 of CAZLCF010000179.1, forward strand.
GTGTTACAAATTCAGTCAGTAAGCCAAAGTTAGCCAGGGAAACTGCAACGTTGGCCTCACCACCTCCAAACGAGGCACAGAAAGAGGTTGCCTGTGAAAACCGCTGATGCTCCGGTGTGGCAAGACGAAGCATTATTTCACCAAACGTTATTATTTTCATTGCTATCTGTTCTTTAATCAATATACTTTTTACTTCATTTCCTCATCCCCTGTGGGTTTTCCGCGCCACCAGTTAGCCAGCACTGATCCTGTAATATTCATGAGAGGACCAAATATGGCAGGTGCAAGGCCAACTGTTGCAATCTTCCCCATTTGCATTGCAAGTCCGGAAGCCAATCCTCCGTTCTGCATGCCTACCTCAAAGGCAATGGTACGACGATCTCTCTCAGGCATCCTTAGAAGCCAAGAAACAGTATACCCTAGGGTATATCCGGTAAGATTATGCAGCAGACTCGTTATTATAAGAAGAGCTCCAACCTGGAGTAAACTATCTCTGCCCGAAGCAGTTATTATAGTGACGATTATTGCTATGCCAACCATCGAAATAAGCGACAGCACTTTCCCCATTATCTTGTCATCATTCTTGAGATACCCTGAGATGATTATCGCACCAATTATCGGTAAAACATAAAACCACCCCATTGACTTGAGAAACTGAAAGAGGAATTCATTGATCCCTGCATTCTCTGATTTGACAAATACCAGGGTTGTCAGCATTATTATTACCGGGTAGATTACCATCTGGCTTAATAATGATCTCCGGCTTACATTCTTCTTTGCAAATAAATTAAATATGAATCCCGCGATAATGGGCAGGATTATCATATTCAGAATATCAAGCATCATACTCCAGAAGTTAACTGCAATAAACTGTCCGCCCAGCCATTTCATAAGAACCGGAGTGATGAATGGAGAAAGAAGCGTTGTAACGGCGCTGATAGTTACAGCTAGAGCAAGATTGGCCCTTGCCAGGAACGACATTACATTTGATGCAAGTCCGCTTGGAACACAACCTATAAGTATAATACCGGCCGCAATCTCCGAAGGGAAATTGAAAATTCCTGCAATAGCAAAACCAACCAGAGGCATTATTGTAAACTGGGAAAAGACCCCGATAATCACTCCTTTCGGCATTTTTATGACACCTTTTAAATCTTCGAAGCTCATCTGTGAACCCATGCCGAACATAATTATCTGCAAGAGAGGTACGATGAGCATCTTAAGCTGAAAGCTGCCTATTGATGTAAAGTATTGAGGATAAAACAATGAGGCGGTGACTGCAGTAAATATCCATAGTGTATAGGAAAAACCTTTAAGCCGGGGGTATCCACGTACACCCCATGCAAGCGCTATGAATCCTGAGATCATCAGGATACCTGTTAATGAAATATTCCTGAACAGGTAAGAGGCTAGTGCACCCGCAAAGAGTATTAAAGAAAAGAATAATAAATATTTGTATAACCTGGCTTGCATGGTTATTGTCAGGAAGTCTTGATACTTTACATTTTAAAGATAGTCAAATGGATGAAATTGCGTATAAACCTTCTGAATTTTAACCGCTGACACATTTTTCATGACCAATATCTTTTTAAGTTAAGTAAAAAATATGCTATTTTAGAAACAAATACAAAATCCTCACTAAGGCTTAATTCTCAGATATATGAAAAAAATCCTAGTTATTGGCAGCTCTAATACCGATATGGTTATTAAGACTGATAAGCTTCCTTCACCCGGAGAAACAGTTCTTGGCGGAACATTTTTCATGAATCCCGGCGGTAAGGGAGCCAACCAGGCAGTGGCTGCCGCACGGCTTGGGGGAAAGGTCACTTTTGTCACGAAAATAGGGAATGATTTATTTGGTAATCAGACTATTGGAGGTTTAAAGAAAGAAGGCATTGACACCCGGAACATAGTCAAGGATTAACAATCTCCTTCAGGTGTTGCACTGATCACTGTTAATTCGATTGGGGAGAATAACATTGTGGTCGCCCCGGGGTCTAACGGGAACCTGCTGCCTGAAGATATTCCCGGTAATCACTTTTCTCCCGGGAAATATGAGATTTTGCTGCTGCAGCTCGAAATTCCGATTATGACTGTAGAATATGCTGCTCTTACGGCAGCCGAAAACGGAATAAAAGTGATCCTTAATCCTGCCCCTGCGCAAAAATTACACGATTACCTGCTGAAGCACCTGTATCTGATCACTCCCGACCAGACTGAAGCAGAAATAATTACAGGTATAAAAGTCAGCAATGAATTCTCTGCTGAAACCGCAGCAACAGCGCTCAGGAAGAAAGGTGTAAAAAATGTAATAATTACTCTAGGTGAAAAAGGCGCATTTGTAAAAACCGATAAGTTTAGCGGGATAGTGCCTGGAATTAGTGTAACAGCTGTGGATACTACGGGTGCAGGGGATGTTTTTAATGGCGCACTGG
>CAZLCF010000180.1:0-6505 GCA_964557905.1 uncultured Rikenellaceae bacterium
AGACAGCTCCGGCAATCCTCGGCTGAATCGTCGGTGCATGGCTTGTTGTCATAAAGCCTGTAGTTGTCGCGGTATTTTCCCGGTGTGATATTCGGCATAATTATATTGGCTCCGATCATGACTGCTTTTTCCCTGCCGGCAGGATCAATAGCCTGTAGTGCTGTAGCCGCAACAATATTGATATCCTTCATCATTATTCTCAGTATGGCGATCATTTTCAGCGTCAGGTCAAACCTCTCTTTCAGCGGCAATAATTTATCTGCATGTTCAATAAGCGGAGTATCGGCGTGTTCAATATATGGTCCCATGCCGCACATGTCAATGTTGAATTCGCGCATGTAGAGCAGGTCTTCTGCGAGATCTTCTATCGTCTGGAATGGCAAGCCTATCATAACGCCTGTACCTGTCTGGTAACCAATGTCCTGGAGGCTTTTAAGGCAATCAAGTCTGCGTTGAAAATTATGTTTTCCATCATTGGGATGGATTTTCCTGTATAGTTCGATATTTGTGGTTTCTACCCGGAGAAGGTAGCGGTGGGCTCCTGCATTGAACCATTTTTTATAAACTTCAGGTTCCTGCTCACCGACGGATAAGGTAACACCCAGTTCTCCTTTTGAAAGCTGTTTGATCTTATACAGAAGGTTTTCAATCCTTTCTGTGACGAACGGGCTCTCAAGCTCACCCGACTGCAGGGCTACTGAACCGTAACGGTTCTCATGTGCAAACCTGGCAGCTGTCAGTATTTCATCATCAGTTAAATTATAGCGAACAAGATTCTTATTGCCTTTCCTGATGCCACAATAAAGACAATCCTTTCCGCACACATTTGAGAATTCAATTAATCCCCTGAACCAGACTTTATTACCAATATATTTTTTCTTTATTTCAGCCGATTTTTGAAAAAGAAGAGTCCGTTCTTCGCCTTCAGCCTGAATAAGTTTTATGAGATCTTTTTTTGAAAACTCCTCCTGTGTCAGCAACTCTCTTATCGTATGCTCCATGTGGTTTGGCATCGGTCTGCAAAGATAGTAAATGAGGTTTATATATGTTCACTTGAATATTCTTCCTTAGTGTTCTTAGTGATTTAAGGCTCCGTTCAGGATTTCTGCCTCTCAGATATATTATTTACACGTACTCACGCAGAGAGAGAGAGAATGTATTCGTATACAGTTTGTTAGCTGGGTGAGTACATGAGAAACAGAGAAAAGTCTGTTCCAATCAAAGTGTCAGGAGGATTTGGGGGATGAATACATGAAGAATTGACTCTTTTTCTGTTTTGTACTATTAATTTTTATTATATTGCTTTGCTGTTAATTCTGGGTATGTTTTTCGTAACTCGTTACATATCAGAGCATTATTTATTCAATATAGCTCAAAATGTAGGATTTCTAAAGCGGTTTGCCGGATTATGAGATCACCTGCTTTCGGATTATTTAAAAAATAATTCAATCCTTATCCTGTTTTGAAAAATGATAAATGAAAAACTTATAAATCCGGGCAGCATTGTCGTTGTCGGAGGATCAGAAGACCTTTTAAAACCAGGCGGAAAAATCCTGAGAAATATCCTTGACGGGAAATTCCCGGGGGATCTGTATGTTGTGAATCCCAAACAGGACATGGTACAGGGTATAAAATCGTATCGTGACCTGAAAGATATTCCGCCGGTTGATCTTGCAATACTTGCAATACAGGCAAAGTATTGTCTCCAGGTTGTCGAGGTGCTGATCAATGAAAAGAACACAAAGGCTTTTATCATAATTTCTGCCGGATTCAGCGAAGCCGGTGAGGAAGGCAAAAAGCTTGAAAAAGATATTGCGGACATGATAAGCAAAGCGGGAAGCTGCCTGATTGGACCAAATTGTATCGGTGTCATTACCCAATCGTACAGCGGAATTTTCACGACACCTGTTCCTAAACTCGATAGCAGGGGTTGTGATTTTGTTTCGGGTTCCGGAGCCACTGCTGTTTTTATCTTTGAATCGGCCATACCGAAGGGAGTCAACTTCTCGAGTGTCTATTCTGTCGGGAACAGTGCGCAAACCGGTGTGGAAGAAGTCCTGGAATACTGGGATAACACTTTTGATCCCGCCGTAAGCTCTTTAATAAAGCTTATCTATATTGAAAGCATTCAGAATCCGGATAAGTTGTTGCACCATGCATCCTCTCTTATACGAAAAGGGTGCAGGATAGCAGCTATAAAAGCAGGTACAACTGAGGCAGGGATCAGAGCAGCTTCATCGCATACGGGGGCATTGGCATCATCCGATTCGGCTGTTGAAGCCCTTTTCCGCAAGGCAGGAATAGTAAGGTGCTCAGGGCGCGAGGAGCTTACCACAGTGGCATCAGTATTCTTCCACAAACATTTGAAAGGCAGGAACATAGCTATAATCACACATGCAGGAGGACCGGCGGTGATGCTTACCGATGCCCTGGTGGCCGGTGGTATGAATATCCCAAGAATAACGGGAGAACATCATGACAGACTGCTTGCAATGATGAACCCGGGAGCATCAGCTGATAACCCTATAGACCTCATTGCCACAGCGACCAATGAACAGCTCAATAAGGTGATTGAATATGTTGATAAACAGATTCCGAACATAGACGGAATGACCGTGATCTTTGGCAGCAACGGGCTGAATGATATGACTGAGATATATGAACTCATGCACAGGAAGATTCAGGAGTGTGAAAAGCCATTATTCCCGATCCTTCCATCCGTTGCCAGCTCTCAAACCGAACTTGCATATTTTCTCAATAAGGGGCATGTGAATTTCCCTGATGAGGTGGTCCTCGGACGGGCACTGACGAGAATCTCAAACACGCCGCATCCGGCAGAAGAAAAAATCTTTCTTAAGGACATTGATGTGCCGCTTATCCGTAAGATAATTGACGATGCACCTGACGGCTATCTTGAACCTGATATTATTCAACAGCTTCTTGGTGCCGCTCAGATCCCGCTTGTCAGAGAATCAGTGGTCAGGAACAAACGGGAACTTGCATCGCTTTCAGATAAGATCGGATATCCGCTTGCTCTTAAGGTTGTAGGTCCTGTTCATAAATCGGACGTTGGCGGAGTGACACTGAATATAAAATCGGGAACTCATCTTATGGCTGAATTCAACAGGATGATGAAGATAAAAGACGTTAAGGCAGTCCTGGTACAGCAGATGATCACAGGTACTGAGCTTTTTATTGGTGCCAAATATGAACCAAAGTTCGGGCATATTATACTTTGCGGTCTTGGAGGTATTTTCGTTGAAGTGCTTGGTGATGTTTCATCGGGACTTGCGCCACTCACCTTCATTGAAGCCAATTCAATGATACGAAGCCTCAGAAGCTACAGGATAATAAAGGGTATACGCGGAAAACCCGGAATAAATGAACAGAAATTTGCCGAAATAATTGTCAGGCTGTCAAGCTTATTAAGGTTTGCCACCGAGATCAAGGAGATGGATCTTAATCCCCTGATAGGGAGCATGGAATCAATAACTGTTGTGGACGCGAGGATCAGGATTGAAAAGAAACAGTAAGAAGATAAGATTAAGTGTAATCTGTACACTTAATCAATAAACATAATTTTAAATTTAAAGTATTTCATGAGCGACATACCAATATCCAATGAATTAATAAATGATCTGATAACCAAGAACGGGATGCCTGCACCAGGGTCCGCTTCTATCCGTGAGATAGTGCACCTGGTGGACCTGATTGAAAAAGCTGCGGGGATGAAGTTTGTCAGGATGGAAATGGGAGTTCCCGGACTCCCTGCACCATCAATCGGTGTTGAGGCTGAGATAGCTGCACTGAAAAACGGAGCGGCTGCTGTTTACCCGGACATCTCGGGAATTCCATCTCTTAAGAAAGAGGCTTCAAGGTTCATCAAACTGTTTCTGAATCTGAATGTTAAACCGGAAGGATGCATACCCACCGTTGGATCAATGATGGGGGGAATGGTCAGTTTCCTTGTTGCAAACAGGAACGACAGGACCAAGGAGGGAACCTTGTTTATCGACCCGGGTTTCCCCGTCCAGAAACAGCAGGTAAAAATGCTGGGGCATGATTATCACTCATTTGATGTATACAATTTCAGGGGGAAAAAGCTGAAGGCGAAGCTTGAATCATATCTGAAAACGGGAAAGATCTCATCCTTGCTTTATTCAAATCCAAATAATCCTGCCTGGATATGCCTTAATGAGGAGGAGCTGTCAATTATTGGCGAACTATGCCGAAAATATGATGTCATAGTCATTGAGGATCTGGCTTATTTCGGAATGGATTTCAGAAAGGATTATTCCGTTCCGGGGAAACCCCCGTACCAGCCGACAATCGGGCATTATACTGATGATTATATTTTGCTTATATCCAGTTCAAAGATCTTCAGTTATGCCGGTCAGCGAATAGGAATGATGACGATATCCGACCATCTTTTCAACCGTTCTTATCCTGACCTGAAGAGATATTATTCATCAGATAAATTCGGACATTCGGTTATCTTTGGTGCACTTTATGGCTTATCGGCCGGTGTTGCTCATTCGGCACAGTTTGGAATGGCAGCTCTTCTGAAAGCAGTAAATGACGGATCTTACAAGTACCGCGATGATGTGAAAGAGTATGGAGAAAAAGCCGCTATAATGAAAAAACTATTCCTTGCGAATGGTTTTAAAATCGTATATGACAGAGATCTTGATGAACCTCTTGCAGATGGATTTTATTTTACTATTTCTTACCCCGGCATGACAGGAAGTAAACTGATTGAAGAGCTTCTGCAATACGGTATCAGTGCGATATCACTTGATGCTACTGGCAGTGACAGGCATGAGGGTTTAAGAGCCTGTGTTTCCATGATTCCCAGGAAGCAATTCAATGACCTGGAGATCCGTCTGAAAAAGTTTTTTGAAGATCATCAGACAGAAAAAGCAAATAAATAAATATTATGGCAAAGATAAGAGGAAGTATTGTAATTAACATTGACAGATGCAAGGGATGCGAGATTTGTATGGTCTCGTGCCCGACAGGAACAATTGCCATGGCAAAGGAAGTCAACCATAAAGGTTATTTCTACGCCTATCCGGCAAACCCCGATCTGTGCATTGGTTGCGCCAATTGTGCCATGGTTTGTCCAGATGGCGTGATAACTGTTTATAAAACAAAAATATAGCTTGGCAATGGAAAAGGAATTGAGACTGATGAAAGGCAATGAAGCGATTGCAGAAGCTGCAATCCGCGCCGGGGCTGATGGTTATTTCGGCTACCCGATCACTCCTCAGAGTGAGATACTGGAGTACCTTATGGAAGCAAATCCAATTAATACCACCGGAATGGTTGTACTGCAGGCCGAAAGCGAAGTTGCTGCAATAAATATGGTATACGGAGGTGCAGCCTGCGGAAAAAGGGTGATGACATCATCCTCATCTCCGGGAATAAGCCTGAAGCAGGAAGGTATTACTTATATAGCAGGGGCTGAACTGCCCTGCCTTATTGTTAATGTCGTAAGGGGCGGACCCGGACTGGGAACAATTCAGCCTGCACAATCGGATTATTTCCAGGCAGTTAAAGGCGGAGGTCATGGAGATTATCACCTGATAGTCCTGGCCCCGGCATCAGTTCAGGAAATGGCCGACTTTGTTGAGCTTGCATTTGAACTGGCATTTAAATACAGGAATCCCGCAATGATCCTTTCGGATGGTGCCATAGGCCAGATGATGGAAAAAGTCTGGCTGAGTCCTCAGAAAGAAAGATCGAAAACAGTCCCGGAATGGGCAACAACAGGAAAACCGCCGACAAGAGAACGGAATATTATTACATCGCTCGACCTGGATCCGAATGCACAGGAAGTATTCAACCAGAAACTGGTTGCCAAATACAATGAGATCAGGGAAAAGGAGGTACGTTATGAGGAGTTTCAGTGTGAAGATGCTGAATTTCTTCTTGTTGCATATGGTACCAGTGCACGTATCTGCCAGAAATCGGTTCAGCTGGCCCGTGCCCAGGGAATTAAAGTCGGACTGTTGAGACCTATAACCCTTTTCCCGTTCCCCTCAAAACGTTTAAATGCACTGGCAGATAAGGTCAGGTTGATGCTGTCAGTGGAAATGAGTGCAGGACAGATGGTTGAGGATGTGCTTCTTTCTGTAAACGGGAAAGTACCTGTTTATCATTTTGGAAGAATGGGAGGGATTGTAACAGCACCTGATGAGGTTGTGGAAAATCTGAAATCAAAAATTATAGGAGGTTAAGATATGGCTGAAGCTACCGGAATTAAAGAGATAATAAAGCCTGAAAACCTGGCTTACAAAAAAACGAAGCTCATGACCGACAATATACTTTCTTATTGTCCGGGCTGCGGTCATGGCACTGCACATCGTATTCTTGCTGAAATAATAGAGGAGGAGGGACTTCAGTCTGAAACCATCGGCGTATGCCCTGTCGGCTGTTCGGTCCTTTTATACAACTTTATCGATATTGACTGGCAGGAGGCTGCTCATGGCAGGGCTCCGGCAGT
>CAZLCF010000181.1:0-6488 GCA_964557905.1 uncultured Rikenellaceae bacterium
ATAATCAATGCACAGAGAGAAGCATCTTATGAAGCAGGAGCTGCTTTCTGGGATCCGTATGAAGCGATGGGAGGCAGGTCTTCCATCATTAAATGGGTGGGGGAAAAGCCTCCCCTGGCCCAGACTGATTATGTCCATTTTACCTATCCCGGTGCAGATACGCTTTCGCAAATGCTCGCTGAAGCAATGTTCAAACTGGATGCAGGAGATACATTATCACTCACTGCAGCTGATAATAATGCTGACATACTTATTGTTCCCGTTCTTTCCTCAGGGATCGAACCAAATATACCAGTAAAGGGAAGAGGTTTGGCAAAATCTGTTTGCAGCCAGATATTCAGTTATGATGAGGATAAGCCTTTTATTTTCACTGCCCCCGCGTTCTGGATTTTCTTTTTGATTGTGCTTGCAGGATACAGCCTGGTTTACAGAAAGCTGTTCCTCAGACATTTATATCTGCTGCTTGTAAGTCTTTTCTTTTATTATAAATCGGGAGGATTATTTCTTTTCCTCCTGGTATTTATAACCATAATTGATTATGCCTGCGGATTGCTGATCTATAAATCCGGGAAAAAGTCGGTTAAGCGGCTTTTTATACTTATCAGCATTTTATCAAATCTCGGGATCCTGGCATATTTCAAATATACAGGCTTCCTGGTAGATTCAGTAAATCATGTTCTGGGGACCAGTTTTCACGTTCATGATTTCCTTGCATCATTTTCAAACAACCATCTTGGAACTGCTTTTAACATCAGCAGTATTATCCTGCCTGTGGGCATATCCTTTTTTACTTTTCAGTCGCTTAGTTATACTCTTGATGTATACAGGGGGAAGCTGGAGCCTGTAAAAAATATCGTTAATTTTGGATTTTATGTCTCGTTTTTTCCACAGCTTGTTGCCGGCCCGATTGTGAGGGCTTCCGAATTCATCCCCCAGTTATACAAGGAATTCAGCCTGACAAAAAGGGAATTCAGTCATGCATTGTTTCTTATTTCAAAAGGGCTCATCAAAAAAATTATTATCTCCGATTTCATTGCGGTTAATTTTATTGACCGTGTTTTTGACCTTCCTTCATTATATTCCGGTTTTGAAAATCTGATGGCAATATATGGTTATGGCCTTCAGATTTACTGCGATTTTTCAGGTTATACCGACATAGCCATAGGCTTGGCATTGATATTTGGATTCAGGCTTCCTGTCAACTTCAACTCGCCTTATAAAGCTGCAGGCATAAATGATTTCTGGAAAAGATGGCATATATCTCTTTCGAGATGGCTGAAAGATTATCTGTATATTCCGCTTGGAGGGAACAGGAAAGGAAAGATCAGAACCGGTATAAACCTGATGATCACCATGTTGCTGGGAGGTTTATGGCACGGAGCCGCCCTGCGGTTTGTTGTCTGGGGAGGCCTCCATGGTATAGGGCTGGTAATAAACAGGATATGGGATTCAATTTTTGGCAGCCGCTTAAAACAGGGTCGCTTCGGAAGAGCAATAGCGGTTTTCATAACGTTCAATTTCGTAAGCTTTTGCTGGATATTTTTCAGGTCACCGGATATAAACAGTGCACACCTTATGCTCACTCAAATTGCTGAAAATTTCTCTCCCGGGTCATATATGACCGTAATACCGGCTTATGCCAGTGTTTTTCTCCTGATGATCCTGGGGTATTTCATACATTTCCTGCCGGAGAAAGTAAAGGAATCTTACAGGGGTCTTTTCATAAAGATGCCTCTGATCGCCCAGGTTATTATCATTATGTTTATAGCAGTCCTGTTGTTCCGGATGAGGACGACAGATATTATGCCGTTTATTTATTTCAGGTTTTAAGAGCGGCAACCGGCTTATAAGATATTACAGATAAGTTTCACTGTTTTTATTATCTGACACAAATGGCGCAACGGCTCTCTTGTAAATACCCTGTACAAAAGCAATTGCCATTCCATAGTTGGTTATAGGCACTCCGGCTAGTATAGCCTGATGGAGCCTGTTATGCAGCTGTTTCCTGGTTATCATACAACCGCCGCACTGGATAAGCAATGCATAGTCTTTTACCGGACGGGGAAAAGCATCAAGACCTGCTACAACATCAAATTCAATTTTTTTGCCGGTAAAGCCGGTTATCCACTTTGGTATTTTTGACCTTCCGATATCATCGCAGGCAACATGATGTGTGCAGGATTCCAGAATCAGCACTCTGTCACCATCTTTAAGCTCAGAAATTTTCGGGGTTCCCTTCAGGTAACTGTCAAAATCGCCCTTGAACCTGGCAAGCATTATGCTGAAGCTTGTTAGTGGAACTTCCTTTGGTAATGAGGCATCAGCCTTTGCAAATACCTGGGAATCAGTTATTGCAAGTGCAGGCTTTATTCCGGTTTTTTTTAGGAATGCATCAACCTCGTTTTCTTTCAGGACTACAGCAACCGCATCATTATCAAGTATATCGCGTATTGCCTGAACCTGCGGGAGGATCATTCTTCCGGCAGGGGCTTCAACGTCAATAGGTGTGATAAGGATCACGATATCACCATCATTTATCAGATCTCCAAGAAGGGTTGGGAATTTATACGAACACTCTGGGATAGTGGCTTTGATCAGATCAATGAGCTCTTCATAATTACGCCTGTCAACAGATGAAAACTCGAAAAGATCAATCCCGGTCTTTTTCCTCACCTCTTGCCTGAAAGGTATTGTTGGTTGATGAATATCTGATTTATTATGAATAATAATAAATGGGATATCCTGCTGACGAAATTTCTTTAACAGATCATCTTCATATCTGCCCCACGAATTTTCTGTTACAATAAGAAGGGCAAGGTCAATGATATCCAGAGTCCTGATAGTTCTTTCAACTCTTTTTCCCCCGAGGTCTCCAGTATCGTCAATGCCACCGGTATCTACAAGAATAACAGGGCCAAATCCGGTGATCTCAAATGATTTTTTGACCGGATCCGTAGTTGTTCCGGCATGATCAGATACTATTGCAATATCCTGACCTGCAAGACAATTGATAAGGCTGCTCTTGCCATAATTCCGGCGGCCATAGATACCTATATGAGGCTTGGAGTCTTTACCTTTGGACATATTAAATACTGCTTCCGGAGACAGGCCGTGCATATATTACGACATCTTCCCCGGTAATTTCATCCTTACAGAGGATTATCAGTCTTTCAAGGACATTTCTGAATTCTCTTATATTGCCCGTCCATATTATTTTCTGCAGCTCTTTTATAGCATCAGGCCTGATTGTTTTTTTGCTCATTCCGTATTCCTTGCATATCATTGAATTAAAATGCTCTGCTAGCAGCGGGATATCATCTTCGCGTTCATTCAGGGTGGGAACATTGATGAGTATTACGCTGAGACGGTGATACAGGTCTTCCCTGAACCCATTCTTTTCAATCTCATGTTTTATATTCTTATTGGTGGCAGTAATTATCCTGACATTTACCTGGATGTCCTTATCAGAGCCTACTCTTGTAATCCTGTTCTCCTGCAGGGCTCTCAGCACTTTAGCCTGAGCTGAAAGACTCATATCACCAATTTCGTCAAGGAAAAGAGTACCCCCGTTTGCTTGTTCGAATTTGCCAATACGCTGTTTTATTGCTGATGTAAATGATCCTTTTTCATGTCCAAATAGCTCACTCTCAATAAGTTCTGAAGGAATGGCAGCGCAATTGACTTCTACAAATGGTCCCTTTGCCCTGCTGCTTTTTTCGTGTATCTGATGTGCCACCAGTTCTTTTCCTGTTCCGTTTGCACCGGTGATCAGGACTCGAGCCTCGGTAGGAGCAACCCTGTCAATCATCTCCTTAACCCTTTTAATAGATTCAGATTCTCCAACTATTTCGTACATCTTGCTGACCTTATTCTTCAGAACCTGTGTCTGGGTAATGAGAGTAGATTTATCGGTGGCATTACGGATAGTTATTAGGAGTCTGTTCAGGTCAAGGGGCTTTTCAAGAAAATCATAAGCTCCCTTCTTTATTGCCTCAACAGCAGTATCAATATTTCCATGACCGGATATCATGACAACAGGAGTGACTGTCGATATATCGGTTATTTTCTCGAGAACCTCGATGCCGTCCATTTTCTGCATTTTAATATCGCACAGGACAATATCATATGTGTTGGAAGAAAAAAGTTCAATTCCAGTCGGCCCGTCTTCAGCGAGATCTACCTCGTGCTTCTCGTATTCCAGAACCTCTTTCAGAGTGTTCCGGATAGCTTTTTCATCGTCTATTACTAAGATTTTTGACATAGCTTAAAATTGGACATTAACTTTAATATTTAAAGGCTTCGGGTCACGGGCGTCAGGCTTCAGGCATTTATTACCGGTAGCCGTAGCCGGGAACCGGTCGCCTATCCCGTATATCTCAGCCACTTCCATATCTCTTTCCAGGATGACTTTTTCCCATACATCAGGATGCCGGTTCGATAAACCTTGGCTGCCATCCAGACGAACCCTATAAATGTTATCACCATCAGGATCATTGATATTGTTATCTGCCAGTATGGTACACCAAACGGGATCCGTGCCATCATAACAATAGGCGAGGTAAAGGGAATTATTGAAAACCAGAAAGCGATTGAGCTTTCAGGATTCTGCATGGTTCCCATTGCTACCATAAGAGCAAGGATTATTGGTATTGTAACCGGTAGCATGAACTGCTGTGTTTCAGTCTCATTATCGACTGCCGAACCAATTGCCGCAAATATTGAAGCATACAATAGGTATCCTGTAATGAAATAAAATATAAATGATAAAATTATTAAAAGCCAATCCTGGTTCATTGCATTTTCAAACAATTTTGAGAATTCTGCCAGACCTTCAGACATTTGTTCGGTCTGTGCAGGTGAGGCAGATTGCTGATTCTCAGTCATTATGTTCTGAGGTATATTCTGAGTAATTTCAGTTACACCCTTATCTTTCAGGATCGTTGTTTTCACAACCGCAACAATTCCTATTGTAAGAAATATCCAGATCAGAAACTGAGTAAGGCCGACCAATGCAATACCGACTATCTTTCCCATCATAAGCTGAACAGGCTTCACCGATGAGACAATGACCTCGACAACCCTGCTTGTTTTTTCTTCAATAACACCTCTCATTACCTGAGATCCGAACATGAATACAAGCATATACATAAGGAAGCCTCCGATATATGCCAGGGCCATTGAGATACCTGTACTTGTTTTTTTTGCTTCTCCGGAATCATCAACACGTATCGTCTGAATTGAGACATTTGTCCTGACATCCTTAAGGATATTGTCGAGGTCCTTGATATTGTAAGCAATAAGCTTCTGTTTTTCAATATCCTTCTCTAGTGAACCGGAAATATGTTCAAGAAGACTTAGAGGAGGTTGTTTTTTGGAAATGAGCTTTATTGCATTCGGAGTATTTATAATCTCCGGTGAGATCCATAAAATACCATAATACCCGGCCGTATCAAAGGTTCGTATAAGATCATCTAGCTTAACACCAGGCAGATACACATAATCTGCATCTTTTGTGTCAGGTATGACATCTCTGAACAAATCAGAACCATCTTCGATCACTGCAATCTTTTTGAAATCCTTATCACCATTCATCATCAATAGAGTAGGCACAACCATAAGGGATGCCATAAGCACTGGTGCCAGAATGGTCATTATAATGAATGATTTTTTTCTGACCCTGGTAAGGTATTCTCTTTTGATTATTACAGATATCTTATTCATAATGTGGATGTTTCAGCATTAATTACGGGATTCAACTACCCTGATAAATATTTCATTCATTGACGGAAGAGCAGGGTTAAAAGAGACGATCTTACCAGATTTCAATACTGTTTTCAGGATATCATTTGTTGTGATATCCGATGTAGTTTTAATCCTTATCATACTCTTTTCATTTTCAAACTGATTATTAAGGATCTTGTACTGTCCATTTCCATCAAATTTGACTTCACCCTCAAAAACGAGTTCATATTCGTTGGCGGCCCATTGGCTGCGGATCTCATTCACGCTTCCCTCAAGGATGGTCTTTGCTTTGTTGATTAGAGTAATATTGTCACACAGTTCTTCCACCGATCCCATGTTATGAGTGGAGAAGATTATGGTTGCGCCTCTTTCCCTGAGGAACAGAATTTCATTCTTGATAATATTGGCATTCACAGGATCAAATCCCGTGAACGGCTCATCGAAAATGATCAGTTTTGGTTCATGAAGGATAGTGGTTACGAACTGCACTTTTTGCTGCATACCCTTTGACAGTTCTTCAACCTTCTTACCCCACCAGTCAACCATATCAAGTTTTTTGAACCAATATTTCAGTCTTCTTATAGCTTCTGCCTTTGTAAGTCCTTTAAGCTGGGCAAAATAGATCGCCTGTTCGCCGATTTTCATTTTTTTGTACAAGCCGCGTTCCTCTGGAAGATAACCAATGACCTGTACATCCTCCGGAACCAGCTTCCGACCGCTCATGTAAAGCTCCCCCGCATCAGGGC
>CAZLCF010000182.1:0-6433 GCA_964557905.1 uncultured Rikenellaceae bacterium
CAATAAAACACAGGATGGAGATCATTGACAGCCACCTGGTCCTGGAAAACAACACCAGGATGAGAGGTGAATATGAAAGGGTCGGCGGCAAGGTTGTCAAGAAATTCCGGATCTACCAGAAGACACTATAGGCTGATTATATTGAGGAGATTCCTCATTCCGAGCGTCAGCGAGGAATCTCCCTCTAAAACCGGAAAACGAACGAGAATCCCAGCAGTTCCTTGAACTGAATTCTGGATGTACTCTTTTGCTTACCGGCTTATATTCATTTGTGATCATAAAGCTCATCCCGGGCTCATTCTTTGATTTCTTGTCTTTGGCAATACCATATTTGGTCTGGTCAATCACTGTCGTATCAGGAACAAAAGTCCCCTTATAGGAAAGCGGAGAGAAGTTTATAGAAGTATTTTTATTCGGTTTGTAATCAAGCCCGAATCCATCATTACCGCAACATGATCATCTGTTCTGGCATTTTCCTGAGAAAACCTGATAGTCTGATACATATCAATATAACTAACAGAAAATATTTATATACTTTTATTTTCATGACTGGTTGTTATTTCGCATTAAATTCCCCTTTGAATATATCATAAAATACTTTTATTTTTACATCATTATTGCCTGCAGACAATGTTCCGGATATACCAAACGGCAAATTACCAATTTGATATATACAAAAATATCAAAAACAGGGATTCTTTCATCTCCTGATCCTCCAGACTTTCGGTACATCATTAACATATATGGGCGTTGCCCATACAAGAAAACCAATTTAAAACTGAAATGCATGTACTCACCCCCTTCCTATAATTACACGTACCCTTCCCCCAACCCCCTTCCCAGCTTGCGCAAGGCAGGGGGCTTAAGTTGTTGTAAGTCAATAGTTTCCCCCCTCTTTGCTTTAGCAGAGAGGGGGGCCGGGGGGGTGAGTACGTGAGAAAAATAAAAAACAGGTTTAATAAAGAATTTAAAAGGAATAATAATTAATCATTTAACCATGCAACTACCAATATTTGAACCATTTAAAATAAAAATGGTTGAACCTGTCTATAAAAGTTCAAGGGAGCAGAGGGAGCAATGGATTAAAGACGCATCGTTTAATCTCTTTAATCTTAAATCAGAACAGGTAATAATTGACCTGCTGACCGATTCCGGTACAGGAG
This sequence comes from uncultured Rikenellaceae bacterium, assembly GCA_964557905.1. GTDB lineage: Bacteria > Bacteroidota > Bacteroidia > Bacteroidales > VadinHA17 > LD21. The sequence continues at coordinate 1,164 of CAZLCF010000182.1, forward strand.
CTATGAGCGACCGGCAATGGTCAGCAATGATGACAGGAGATGAAAGTTATGCAGGTGCATCGTCATATTATAACCTGAAAAATGCTGTTACTGAGATAACGGGTTTCAGGTATTTTCTTCCGGCTCACCAGGGAAGGGCTGCTGAGAATGTTCTCTTTTCAGCGCTGGTTAAAGAGGGAGATCTTGTTCCCGGGAACTCACATTTCGATACGACAAAAGGGCATATCGAATTCAGAAAAGCAAAACCTGTGGATTGTACTGTTGATATTGCCAGAGATATTACTGCCTGCCATCCGTTCAAGGGAAATGTAGATCTGGCAAAGCTTGAAGAAGTACTGAAGAACAATCCCTGTGAAAAGATTTCCTGCATCATTGTTACAATAACCAATAATACTTCAGGGGGACAACCTGTCAGTATGGAAAACTTAAGGGGGGTAAGTCAGCTTGCCCGGAAATATGGTATTAAGTTCTTCCTCGATTCAGCCAGGTTTGCTGAAAATGCGTGGTTCATAAAAACAAGGGAAGAGGATTATGCAGATAAGGGAATAAGGGAGATCGCCCTTGAGATGTTCTCATATGCCGATGGGATGACAATGAGCTCAAAAAAAGATGCTATCGTGAATATGGGCGGTTTCACGGCTTACCGCGATGAAGAGCTGTTCAGAAAAGCTTCTGCATATAATATTATATATGAAGGATTTATAACTTATGGCGGCATGTCGGGACGGGATATGAATGCACTTGCCAGGGGATTGTATGAGGGGACTGAGGAGGAGTATCTCAGTTCAAGGATCGGTCAGATAGCTTATCTCGGGACAAAAATGAAAGAGTATGGGATCCCGGTTCTTGAACCATTCGGTGGCCATGCCATTTTCATTGATGCAATAAAATTCCTGCCTCAGATCCCTGATAAGGAGTTTCCGGCACAGGTACTTGCAGTTGAGCTGTTCATCGAAGGCGGAATCAGGAGCTCAGAAATAGGAGCTTTGATGGCGGACAGGGATCCCGTGACGCATGAAAACAGGTTCAGCGGTGTTGAGCTTGTAAGACTTGCAGTCCCACGCAGGGTATATACCAACAACCACATGGATTATGTTGCAGCCGTAATTGGTAATGTATTTGAAAGAAAGAGTACTGTTAATAAAGGACTGCGAATCAAAAAAGAGGCTCCCATTCTGAGGCATTTCACAGTTGAACTGGAAAGGATTTAGCGCCTGCTTTGTTTATTTCGCATAAATCATTTCCTTTGCAGCGCTAAAATTTCAGAATGCAGGATCTTACTACCGGCAAGGAAGGAAAGCTCATCTTCCAGTTTGCTGCCCCGATGCTTCTCGGAAACATATTCCAGCAGCTTTTCAGTGTTGTTGACAGTGTAGTCGTCGGTAATTTCATCGGCAAGGAAGCACTTGCTGCTGTGGGAGCTTCATTCCCGGTCATTTTCATGATGGTCTCACTGATAATCGGACTTGTAATGGGGACGACCGTTGTAATAGCCCAATATTTTGGCGCAGGGGACCTGGTAAAAGTCAAAAGGGCAATTGACACGATGTATGTTTACAGTGCGGTAGCCGGTATAATTTCAACAATTGCCGGATTGTTGCTGGCTGAGCCCCTGCTCAGGCTGCTTGGACTGCCGGAGGAGATCATGCCGCCGGCTACCCAGTACCTCCGCATATATTTCTCGGGAATGATAATTTTCTTCGGGTACAACGGGACCAGCGCAGCTCTGAGAGGTCTCGGCGACTCGAAAACCCCTTTATATTTCCTGATTATTGCTACAGTTGCCAATATTATCCTTGTACTGCTTTTCGTTGGCGTTTTCAAATGGGGCATCGCAGGAGCAGCCTATGCAACGCTGGTGGCAAACGGCATTGCATTCGGCCTTGCAATTTACTGGCTCAATAAGACGCACAAACTGATAAGGATAGCTATCAAAGGTTTGCATTTTGACAGGGATATTTTCCGTCACAGCATTCGCATCGGACTGCCCACTGGTATACAGCAGACATTTGTTGCACTGGGAAACCTGGCATTGATGGGAATCGTTAATACTTTCGGCACCAATGTCATAGCTGGATTTTCAGTAGCCAGCAGGCTCGATTCACTGGCTATGGTCCCTGCAATGTCATTTTCTCAGGCTCTTTCAACTTTTGTCGGCCAGAACATAGGAGCAAGAAAGATAGAAAGGATAAGGACCGGTCTTATTTCAACCGTTAAAATGGCTGGATCAGTGACAATTATTACAACTGCTTTCATTGTTTTGCTGGGCCAGCCGATCATGAGCCTCTTTACCAAAGATGCAGAAGTTATCAGAATTGGAGCCCAGTACCTTACAATCGTAAGCTCCTTCTATATCCTCTTTACTATGATGTTCATTTACAATGGTATAATGAGAGGCGCCGGCGATACTCTTCTCCCAATGTTCTTCACACTCATCTCACTCTGGATAATAAGAATTCCGATGGCGTACCTGTTAGCAGGTAAAATAGGATCCCAGGGAATATGGTGGGCAATCCCGGCCGGCTGGCTTATTGGTCTTATGTTCTCTTTTCTCTATTACAAGACAGGACGGTGGAAGAAGAAGAGTGTTGTGAAATATGTTGAGAATTTGTAACTTTCAGTTCTATATTCAACACAACAGGAGATGATAAAATCCATGACCGGCTATGGTAAATCCATGGCTGAAATTCCCGGGAAAAAGATCACTATAGAAATAAAATCACTCAACTCCAAATCGCTTGATCTGAATCTAAGATTGCCATGGCCCTATAAAGAGAAGGAAGCTGATATCAGGAATCTTTTGAGCCAGAAGCTTGATAGAGGGAAAATTGATCTTTCTGTCAATTTTGATGTACTTGACTCCGAAATTATCCCGATAATAAATAAAGCTGTCGTAAAAGATTATTTCAAACAATTGAAAGAAATAGCCGGCGAATTGAATATCAAAACTGATGACCAGCTCCTTGCAACAATTATGAGACTCCCTGACGCTCTTAAAACGGAAAAACCGGAGCTTGAGGAAGATGAATGGCTGGCTGTGAAAGAAAAGATCCGTGAATCAACGGAACAGCTTGATCATTACAGGATTGAAGAGGGAAAATCACTGGAAGCCGACCTTATTAGATGCATTGACAAAATACTTATACTGCTCCGGGAAATAGAGACTTCTGAAGGAGACAGGATCACCAGGATAAGGGAAAGGCTCAATAATTCACTTGTTGAAAATGTGGGAACAGAAAACATCGACATGAACAGGTTTGAGCAGGAGCTAATTTTCTATCTCGAAAAAATGGATATCAATGAAGAGAAGGTCAGATTGAAAAAACACTGCGAGTATTTCCTGGAAAAAATAACCTCCGAACCCCCAAATGGTAAGGTCCTGAGTTTCATTGCCCAGGAAATCGGACGTGAGATAAACACCATCGGTTCAAAAGCCAATGACGCATCGATACAGAAGCTGGTTGTTATGATGAAGGACGAGCTGGAAAAGATCAAGGAACAAACATTAAATGTTTTGTAATGTGATTGTAAATGAAAGGTAAACTTGTTATCATATCAGCTCCGTCGGGAGCTGGCAAGTCAACAATAATAAGGCACCTGCTTGACAGCGGAATTAACCTTGAATTCTCAGTATCAGCAACCACAAGACAGCCCAGGGGAAAGGAAAAAAACGGGAAAGAGTACTATTTTCTATCCATTGCAGAGTTCAGAAGAAGAGTGCAAAATGGAGACTTTGTTGAATGGGAGGAGGTCTACAAGGATCAGCTTTATGGCACTCTGAAGAGTGAGCTCAACAGGATATGGGCTAACGAAAATCATGTTCTTTTCGATGTGGATGTTAAAGGCGGGATCAACCTCAAAAATATTTTCAAACACGAAGCCATTTCCATTTTCATTATGCCCCCTTCAATAAAAGAACTTGAAAAAAGGCTTGAACTCAGGGGAACTGATGATCCCGGGAAGATAAGAATGAGAGTGGCAAAAGCTGAAGAGGAAATGAAACGGGCCGATCAGTTTGACAATATTGTAATAAACGATAACCTGGAACAGGCTGAAAATGATGTGTATAATCTGGTAAGCAGCTTTTTAGGCATAGAGATTTTATAATGTTAAAAGTTGGTCTATACTTTGGCTCCTTCAATCCCATTCATTTAGGGCATACAGCTATAGCAGGATACATGCTTGAATTTACGGGACTGGAAGAGATGTGGTTTATTGTCAGTCCTCACAATCCTTTAAAAAAGAAGGAGGCTCTGCTTGACAATTATCAGCGTCTTCATATGGCAAACCTGGCTATCGGCAATAACGACAGGATCAGAGCTTCAGATATTGAATTCAAACTGCCTGTTCCCTCCTATACAATTGATACACTTGCCTATCTCGAGGAAAAATACCCCAAATACCAGTTTTCACTGGTTATGGGTGAAGACAACCTCTATACACTGCATAAATGGAAAAATGCCCTGGAGCTTATAAGGAAATGTCTTATATGGGTTTATCCGAGGCCCGATGCAAAAAAACCCTCAAATCCTTTCCTGGAACAGATCCTTTCTGCAGCGGATATCCGGATAGTGAAGGCACCTCTTATGGATATATCCGGCACATTTATCCGTAACGGTATCAAAAGGGGCAAGAATATGTCATATTTTCTGCCAGCCCCGGTATGGAAGTATATTGAGGAGATGCACTTCTACGAATAATAAGTCCTGCGGTCCTGCAGTCTTGCGGTCCTGAAGTCCTGCGATTAATTTTACATTTTGACTTTATGGACTTTAGACTTTATGACTTTCAGACTTTCTTAATTATTTCCAACCCCCTGTGAAGAGCCTTCTCATTCATCGGGATCAGGTTATGATACCTTTCCGGGAGAGACTTCTTCAATCCTTTTATTACATTCTCCAGTTTAATGATTGGTTTCACCTTGAGAAATCCTCCGAGGACTATCATATTAAAGATCTTCGGATTTCCCATCCTTCCTGCCTCCTCTGCCGCATCTACCCGGTAAATCGTGATATCCTTCCTTTCAGGATGCCGGGTTATTCCATTTCCATCATAGATAAGTATGCCTCCCGGCTTTATGGAGTTTTCAAATTTATCAAGTGATTGCTGGTTAAGTATAATTGCCGTATCAAAATACCTGACAATCGGTGAGCTTATCCTTTCGCTGCTTAAGATCACAATGACATTGGCAGTACCGCCGCGCATTTCCGGTCCATATGACGGCATCCAGCTGACTTCCATATCCTGCATAACGCCGGAATATGCCATTA
>CAZLCF010000183.1:0-6431 GCA_964557905.1 uncultured Rikenellaceae bacterium
CTGATCTAATGGAGAGAGAAACTCTTTTGAATGTTTTACGGGAACGCGGATTTGGTTCGGATTTCGAAATCACACTAAAAAATAGAGATGGTTCACAGGTCCCTTGTTCTATTTCGTCGAAAATCTGTTTAGATGCTCAGGGACGTCCTGAAAAAATCATAGGCAGCATGCGCGACATTACAAAGCGTAAGCAGGCGGAGAAGGCGTTGCGGGAATCAGAAGTGAGATATAAGACGCTTTTTTTCAATGCTGCAGAGGGAATAATAGTAGCTAACACTGAGACGATGCAATTCCTCTATACCAACCCGGCTCTATGCAAGATGTTTGGATACACTGAAGAAGAGTTAATGCGGCTGGGAGTGAAAGACATACATCCAAAGGAATCCTTAGACTATGTGATGGCTGAGTTCGAGGCCCAAATGAGAGGTGAAAAGACGTTGGTATCTGATCTCCCATGTCAGCGCAAAGACGGCACTTTATTTTACGCTGATATCAGAACCACTTCAATGGTCTTAGACGGCTTTAAATGCAATGTAGGTTTTTTCATAGACATTACAGAACGCAAACATGCTGAAAACACAATGAAACTCGCGAAGGAAAAAGCTGAAGCCAGCGATAAGCTTAAAACGTCATTCCTGAACAATATCTCTCATGAGGTGCGTACACCTCTGAACGGCATCCTGGGTTTCGCTGAAATTATGTCCCATGAGGATATTTCTGATGAAGATAAAGATATTTCTCGTTCAATGCTTTTCGAAAGCAGCGATCGCTTGTTGGATACCATTACAAACTATATGGATATCTCATTGATCACTTCAGGTAACATGGCTTTAAACAAAAAAGATTTTGTACCCGGACAGATTATGAAAGGATTATCAGGGAAGTATAAGGCAATATGTTCAGCCAGGAAACTTGAATTGCTTTTGAAAATTCCGGAACATTCTGACAAATTATTAATCAACTCGGATCCTGAGATTTTCCGTAAAATAATATCTCATCTGCTGAGCAATGCTATAAAGTTTACAGAGAAAGGAAGCATTAAATATGGTTATACGATCCGTGAAAATGAGCTTGAGTTTTTTGTTACAGACACCGGTATAGGGATCGGTAAAGAATCGCTTGAAAGTGTTTTCGATCGCTTTGTAAAAGAAGAGTACGGACCTTTAAAGGTTACTGAAGGAAGTGGCCTTGGACTCTCAATTTCTAAGGGATTGGCAGAATTCCTTGGAGGAAAGATATGGGTTGAGTCTGAAAAAGGAAAAGGGTCAACGTTTTTCTTTACGATCCCTCAATCAAAAGAAAATGAAACCCATCATTCTGTTCTCCGGACCGATTCGCAAGACAATAATAAAACCGTCAAATCTATTCTGATTGCTGAAGATGACGAAACCAACTTCTTCTATCTTAAGGCTCTGCTTAAGCATATCACATCTGCAGGTATCATTCATGCCTCAAACGGTAGAGAGGCAATAGACAAATTCAAAGAAATCCCGGATATCGGACTGGTGCTTATGGATATAAAAATGCCTGTGATGGATGGCCTTGAGGCCACACGTCAAATCAAAGCTGTTAACCGAAATGTCCCCGTTATAGCATTAACAGCTTATGCCATGGCCGGCGATAAGGCCAGAATTACAGATGCGGGATGTGATTATTATCTCACCAAACCTATAAATAAAAAACTGCTTCTTGAGAAAATAGCAGAATTCATTGAAATCTGAACTCACCATGTAAAGCACAAAATGAAAACGCAATTTGAATAATGAACAAGGATTAACGATTTAAGAAGTCTGATGTTAATGGATAACTTCGTAATTCGTTAATCGATATTCCTTGTTCGATATTCAGTATAAACATATGATCATAATGTCTATCCTTTATATTGAGCCAGGTAATCAATTACCTGACGGTAAACATTCTCAGCAGTGAAACCGAATTTTTCATCAAGGACTTTATAGGGCGCTGAATACCCGAAGCTGTTTACTCCCCAGACTTTCCCCTTTAGACCGACAAGCCCCTGTAATGTTACTGATAATCCGGCAGTTAATCCGAACACAGGGACATCATCAGGTATTATTGATCTCCTGTATCCATCTGGCTGGCATCTCAGCAAACCTTCAGAGGGAACGGAGATGATCCTCACATTGAGATCATTCTTTCTGAGGAGGGATGCTCCTTCAACTAGAGTGGCAACTTCTGAGCCGCTGGCAAGAAGAATAACATCGGGCCTGCCCTGGCAATCCTGTACAATGTAAGCTCCATTCCTGGACTGAAGTGCATCATTGTATCTATCGTTGGTAGCAGAGGAAAGGTCTTTAATATTCTGCCGTGAAAGGATAAGGGCAGTCGGTGTTTTTTTGTTTTCCAGTGCAAGTTGCCAGGCTACCGTCGTCTCGGCTGAATCTGCAGGCCTGAGTACAAGCATGCTGTTCTCCCCGCGATGGTTTTTAAGATGCTCCATGAGCCTTATCTGTGCTTCCTGTTCAACAGGCTGGTGCGTGGGACCATCTTCACCCACACGGAAAGCATCATGTGTCCAGATATATCTGACCGGAAGACCCATCAGACAGGCAAGGCGCACGGCAGGTTTCATATAATCGGAGAATACAAAGAATGTTCCGCAGGCCGGAATAACGCCTCCATGAAGAGCCATGCCATTCATCACCGCAGCCATCGTGAGCTCTGCAACTCCAGCCTGAAGGAAGGCTCCCGAAAAGTCTCCCTTTGTAAATGGTTTGGTATTTTTCAGAAAACCATCAGTCTTATCTGAGTTTGAGAGATCGGCCGAAGCAACTATCATATTTTCGACCTTTTTAGCAAGGACACTGAGAACCGCAGCGGACGCTGCCCTTGTTGCAGAACCCTCCTTTTGCTGGATAGACTTGTAATCAATTTCCGGTAAGTTTCCTGAATAGAAGAGGTGAAGCTTCTGATCAAGATCACCGTTTTCCGATGCCCATTCAGCTTTTTTGTTCTTCCATTCTGCAGCCTGCCTTCGCTTTTTATCAACTACTTTTTTATAATGCGCCTTAACTTCATCAAAGATCCTGAATGGATTTGATATATCTCCTCCCAGGTTTGCCAGAGACTTTTCATAAGAACCTCCTGCATCACTAACAGGCATGCCATGGGTGGATGTTTTTCTTTCAAAACTCTTCCCCTCATTATCAACAAGACCTTTACCCATGATTGTTTTACCAATAATAATTACGGGCTTATCTTTTGAGTGAGTTGCAGCGGCAAGAGCATTCCTGATCTGGTCATGATCGTTTCCATCGATGTTGATCACCTCCCAGCCCCATGAACAATACTTCATTGCTGTATCCTCTGATGTTACAGCTTTAGTTTCGGTAGAGAGCTGAATATCATTGGAGTCGTAAAACATTATCAGGTTGTTTAGCCACAGATGTCCGGCAAGCCGTCCTGCCCCCTGCGATATCTCCTCCTGGATACCGCCGTCGGAAATAAACGCATATATCTTATGTGCAAACAGCTCTCCGAATCTTGAAGCAAGGAATCTTTCGGCTATGGCAGCTCCCACAGCCATGGTATGTCCCTGGCCAAGGGGTCCTGAGGTATTTTCAATACCCCTCATTACATCAAGCTCAGGATGACCGGGAGTCGGGCTTGCCCACTGCCGGAACTGCATAAGTTCCTCGACTTTAAAATGTCCTGTTAATGTCAATACTGAATAGAGCATCGGGGACATATGTCCCGGATCCAGAAAGAACCTGTCACGGTTGATCCATTTTGGATCGGAAGGATCAAAATTCAGGAATTCAGAAAAAAGAATATGGATAAAGTCCGCACCGCCCATAGCTCCGCCGGGATGACCGGATTTTGCCTTTTCAACCATCGACATCGCCAGGATGCGGATATTGTCTGCTGCCAGTTTGTTTATATCGTTGCTCATAGAATTATATTACTATTTAGTGAAAGCAAAATTAAAAAAATTAACCGAAAAGTTGCTTACCTGAGCTGGTGCGGATTTGTAATCCGTGTCTTTAACAGGGGAGATTCCTCATTCCGCCTCCTTGGTCGGCTACATTCGGAATGACAGAGCTTTGATCAAGAATGGAGAGGGGAGCGGCGATTTGCTTAGGCAAATCGCCGCTCCCCTCTAATGTCCCACGCTTCCTCCTGTCATTCCGAGCGTCAGCGAGGAATCTCAATTGAATTATTGCTGATTTCTGGTCCCCGTTTAATATTCCAGATGGAAACCAGTTTAAAGGTATTTTCTGTCCTCGTCCGGGACCTCAAAATATTTGTCATAAACCTTTACATCAGGACCTGACTTTTGTTCAACTTTATTGCCCCTGACCTTGTAGGTGCATTTTTCACCTCCGATGCCGGAAAAATAAATGTTGAATTCTTTTCCTTCTTCGTCTTTCATCAGGATCCTCACCATGTGAAGGTATTTCATACTGTTCAGCTGGGCCCCGCAAATAGGACAAGTATAAATGTATTCCACTCCTTCCTTAATATCAAATGAAGGATGAGTTGTTTTAGTATAGTTCCCGAGTTCAGGATTCAGATAGACCAACCCTCTCTGTGTACGGTCAGCCAGGTTTGTCGCAGCAAGGATTATAGAAGTCTTAACATTAAGATGACCCTTGCAAACTTTACACATGTATTCTACAGCCATAACGCACCTCCTATGAATTAATAAGTTTAATTATCCTGTCAGCAATATTCTTTACAAGAAACGAAATATTTTCGCCAAATTCAACTTTTTCGGGTTGGATCCCGAGAATATAAACTGGCATTTCAAAGAATTCCGACAGCCTTCGAAGGGAGATGTTGTGAGTATTGAATGTCAGGTCCTGTATTTGATTTAGTTCCATTAATTTATATTTCCCGGCAGAAGACTTTAGATCAACACAATCCACTAATACAAGGATTTCAGGTTTAAGGCTGTTTATTTTGCCAATATAATTTTCAATGCTTGTTTCAACCGTCAGAGATGAAATATTCCCTTTGTTTTTAATGTTATTGCTAATGTAAACGCCAACTCCGTCATCCGACTTAAGTTGATTGCCTATTCCGACAAAGAGGATTTTTCTGTCCTTCCGGATAAGCAGATTGTCAAGGTCCTTAAACACCTTTAAACAAGTATTTTACGAGGATCTGCCGCAGGCAGTTGGGACAGATTATGTTGAACATATCCTTTCTCTTCAGGTTGTCCATGATCTCCACGGAAACATCCTGTCCCTCGGCCAGTTTCAGCTTTTGATTGAGGAGGTTGAGATTAAGTATTGACGAGAACGCTTTCGGGCCAAGTTTCCTGTGCATGAAATGAAGATGCTCTTTTGTTGTAATTATGGCGCCGCAATTATCACATATTAATAATTCTTTTTCCTGGAATTCGATGTTTTTCTGTCTGTCAAATACTGCAATGTCATAGATCTTATCAGATAGTTTTACTCCCTTGCCTGTTATGCAATGATCCTGGCACATACCACAAAAGATACATTTTCCGTAATCCCTTTTTATGATCCTTACAGCTTTTTCTTTGTCGTCGCTGAACGTAATGGCATTTGGCGGACAAACGTTTGCACAGGTTTCACATCCAACACAGTTTTCATTGTCAACGACGGGCTTGCCTCTGAAGTTCTCAAAAGGAATATGAGGCCTGGCGGGAAACTTTGATGTGTAAGCCGGAGTGACAAGAGAGATAACTGCCTCCTTTAATTCTCTGATCTTTGGGTACTTCATTTTACAGCATCTTTATAATCATCTTTCACAGTTCTTTTGCCGAGCTTTATCCCGAAATGGTATGTTCCCCTTATGAGGGCATGTGCTGCCACTGTTGAGGTGAAGAAGAGAATGGGTATTGCTACCAGTGCCTTAACTCCTGCATCGTTGATTCCAAAATGGAACAGGACACCCAGCAGGATGCTGCAACAACCGAGAGTAACACATTTGGTTGCAGCCTGAAGTCTGTTGTAAGTGTCAGGAAGCCGTATGATCCCGATACAGCCTAAGAGGTTAAATACTATTCCGATTGTTATAAAAATAAGGCTTATCATTTTATTCATTGAGTTTTTTACCGGTCAGATATTTCGCCAGGGTTAATGTGCCTATGAAACTAAGGATGATCCAGGCAATACCTATATCGAGTATGAATGATTTTTCTGTCAGAATGGATATTATTGCACAGACACCCACGACAAGTATCCCGAAAATATCAATTCCGACCATCCGGTCAGGGATTGTAGGACCGCGGATGATCCTGTATAAACAGATACCGCTCAATCCTATCTGGATGTATAGCAAGATGTTAAGAAATTCAGTCATTCGATGATTCTTTTTATATATTTTTCAAATGCGCCTGTTATCATGCCGGTATAAACTTCAGGATCTTCCGATCTGACGTGTATCCAGTGTATATACAGGTAATCCCCGATTATATCTACAGATATCGTACCCGG
>CAZLCF010000184.1:0-2576 GCA_964557905.1 uncultured Rikenellaceae bacterium
AGTATATCGTTCATTGTGAAAACACCTTTTCTGTTCCGGATGAATTCCGCGGCAATAACAGCACCTTGTGCAAATCCCTTCCTGTTCTTAGCTTCATGCTTAAGGCTAAGGGTGTCAACCATCGAATCCCATGACACGGTATGAGTACCCGGAACAGCACCTTCACGAACGGAGCGGACAGGTATTAAATTTTCTGTCCTCTCTTTTTCAAAACACCATCCCTGATACCCCGGATGCTGCTTCTTAATCCCGTCGGCAAGAGTAATTGCCGTACCGCTCGGAGCATCGAGCTTTTGTGTATGATGGATCTCTTCAATAGATACAGTGTATTCTTTATAGCGGGCCATCAGTTTTGCCAGCTCAGAGTTAAGCCGGAAAAGCAGGTTAACCCCTATGCTGAAATTGGAAGATTGAATGAATGATGTCCGGTTTTTCCTGCAGATCCCGGCAGCTTTATCATAATCCTGAAGCCATCCGGTTGTTCCGGACACAACCGGCACCTTCAAAGCCAGGCATTTTGAAATGTTATCCAATGCTGCATGGGGAGAAGAAAATTCAATGGCAACATCAATCCCCTTCAGGTTTTCCTTGTTAAGATCACCGGTGTTGTCCTTGTCAATAATGAGTTTAATGACATGTCCCCTGGCGATGGCAATCTCTTCGATTTGATGACCCATCCTGCCATATCCGATAAGTGCTATATTCATTCCTTTGATTTTCTGCGAATTTATCTCTTTTAAAGTATGAGGCATCCTAAAAAACTCATAAAATTCTTAACAATAAGTTAAAAATTCCTGAAAGATGTATGCCTTATCCTTCCAAATCATTATTAAAATTTTTTTATATATTTCTGATTCTTAACGAAGTATTATGAAAAACTTATCTGTTTTATTATCAATAATATGCATAATTATGTCAGCTTCATGCGGCTCACAGGAAAAAGCCGACCTGGTAATTATCAACGGGAAGGTTCTTACGATTGACAGTGATAATCCACTTGCTGAAGCAATTGCAGTCAAAGGGGAAACCATCATTGCTGTCAGTACCACAAAAAAAATCAAAGGATATATTGAAACCGGCAAAACCGAGGTCATCGAAGCTTCCGGAAGACTCGTAATTCCCGGCTTTAATGATGCACATCTTCATTTCGGCCCTCTCGATCCTGATTTCATCGAACTACGTTATACTGCTGATCCTTCAGTAATCACCGAAAAAGTAAAAAGACAGGTTGCAAGGTCGAAGCCCGGGGAGCTGATACGGGGCGGGCACTGGGAGCATGAGATGTTCATCGACAGGAAATGGCCGGCAAAAGAGCTTATAGATAAGGTATCGCCGGATAATCCTGTATTGCTCAAACGTGCTGACGGGCATTCTGTACTTGTAAACAGTTATATCCTGAAGAAATCAGGTATAACAAAAAACACTCCTGATCCTTACGGAGGGGAAATACAGAAAGATCCGCTGACAGGAGAACCGACAGGTATACTCAAGGAAACAGCACAGGACCTCATCAGGCTGGATAATGTTAGAATTACAAGGAGTCCTGAGGAAGAAGCAGCCAGAACCTGGCAGGGATATCTTCTGGCCATGAAGGAAGCCCGTGAACTGGGTGTTACAAGCATACAGGTCGCAGGCAGTGCCGACTTTGAAGCATACGAAAAACTTCAAAAGGAGGGTCAGCTTACAAGCAGGATAGATATCGGTAAATCTCTTACCGGGGATACAGCTGTTCTCAGAAGATACAATGAGATCGCAAAGAAATATCCGAAAGACGGCAACTGGATCAGGTTCGGATACCTGAAGGCTTTCATTGACGGATCAATGGGCTCGGGTACAGCTTTAATGTTTGAACCTTTTAATGACAATCCTTCATCATCAGGACTATCAATGATGCCTTACGATGAGTATGAAAAAACAATTATAGCTGCAGATAAGATGGGTTTTCAGATTGGTGTCCACGCAATTGGTGATAAAGGCAATAACTGGATCCTGAATGCATTCGAAAAGGCTATTGAAGTGAACGGGAAGCGCGACAGCCGTCACCGGGATGAGCATACGCAGACACTTCAGCAATCAGACATACCACGGTTTGCACAACTTGGTGTCATCCCTTCGATGCAACCGACGCATTGCATCTCCGACAAGAAATTTTATGAGAAACGGGTCGGTTATGAAAGATGTAAAGGTGCATACGCATGGCGAAGCCTCATCGATGCAGGTTCAATGCTCGCTTTCGGAACCGATTACCAGGTGGAGCCCCTGAATCCTATGGAGGGACTTTATGCATCTGTAACAAGGAAAGACAGGCTTGGCGAGGAAGGTGAAGGATGGTTTCCGGAACAAAAGCTGACAATGGAAGAAGCAATAAAATACTACACCATTGGCTCCGCATATGCACAATTCATGGAAGACAGGAAGGGAATGATAAAACCAGGGTATCTGGCTGATATAGTGATTGTTGACAAGGATCTGCTAACTATCCCAGAGTCGGAGATCATGAAGACGAAGGTGGATTATACGATTGTAGGGGGAAAGGTCGTCTACAATTCTGGTAAATGAGGGAGATTGCTTCGTCG
>CAZLCF010000184.1:2676-6398 GCA_964557905.1 uncultured Rikenellaceae bacterium
TTGTAGGGGGAAAGGTCGTCTACAATTCTGGTAAATGAGGGAGATTGCTTCGTCGCCCCTGCTTCGCGGTGCTCCTCGCAATGACGGTACTCTCAATTAATAAATCTTTCATTCTTTTTTTTCATACAATCTTATATTTGCAGTCATTGCGAGGAGTCCCGAGTACTCGGGCCGACGAAACAATTTTCTCACTTTTCCAGCATCCCTAATATGTGCATCGCCTCGTCTTGCGAAGTCCCGCAAAACTCCGGTTCCGCCTTGAAATCGTAGCATACCTTTGGCCTTGAAGGATTACCCCAGAGCGCACATTTATAATCCTCAAGCAGATGAATACACCTGATTCCGGACGGTTTACCATCAGGCATTCCGGGAATAGGTGAAAATATTGATATCGCGATGCAGCAAGCACCGCAGCTTTCTCTGCACTCCATGGAGGAAAGTCAAAAGTAAAAAGTCAAAAGTTAAAAGTAAAAAGACTACTATCCAAATTTTAGTCTTTATACCGTTGTACCGTTGTACCGTTGTACCGTTGTACCGTTGTACCGTTATACCGTTGTACCATTATATCATTGTTCCATTTTCTTATTCTTTATACATTTACAATAAAATATTTATTAATGAGAATTGACATATTGACTGTCCTCCCTGAATTGCTTGAGAGTCCTCTGAACGGTTCCATTGTAAAAAGAGCCAGAGATAAAGGCCTTGTTGAAATAAACGTGATAAACCTGCACGATTTTACAAACAATAAATATAAGAGCGTTGACGATTATGCTTTCGGCGGCGGTGCCGGAATGGTGATGATGATTGAACCGGTCTGGAAAGCTATTGAAAAGCTTAAGAGTCAAAGAGACTATGACGAAGTGATCTATACCTCACCTGACGGTGAGAAGTTCACTCAGAAAATGGCCAACAGTCTCTCTCTGCTGACCAATATAATCATTCTTGCCGGGCATTATAAAGGGATCGACCAGAGAATAAGAGACCACTTGATAACCATGGAGATATCAATTGGCGACTATGTCTTGTCAGGAGGGGAATTGCCCGCTGCAATAATTGCTGATGCCGTCGTCAGGTTGATTCCGGGAGCGATCTCTGATGAACAGTCAGCCCTCTCCGATTCTTTCCAGGACGATATCCTCGCTCCTCCTGTTTATACAAGGCCTGCAGATTTCAGGGGATGGAAAGTGCCCGATATACTTCTTTCAGGTCATGCAGCTGAAATTGAAAAATGGAGGCATGAACAGGCCGAAGAAAGGACCAGAAGGCTCAGACCGGATCTGCTTAAATAGGTCGTGCAGTCTTATTGTCTAATAAACGTTATAATACCCTCGTACCCCTGCACCGTTGTACCGTTGTACCATTGCACCGTTGTGCCATTATTTGGAAATGAGAAAAACCTTTATTAAACTTGTGACTTATATTTCTTAATTCATAACTAATTAGCAATCAACAAGATGAAGACACAGGATTATATTAACCGGGAAGATAAGTATGGTGCGCACAATTACCATCCTCTTCCTGTAGTTCTTGAGAGAGGTGAAGGTCCGTTTGTCTGGGATGTTGAGGGAAAAAGGTATTTCGATTTCCTGTCGGCCTATTCAGCAGTGAACCAGGGTCATTGTCATCCCAAAATAATCAAAGCGCTGACAGAACAGGCAAAGACACTCACTCTTACATCAAGGGCATTTTATAATGCTGTTCTCGGTGAATACGAGGAATATATAACAAAATATTTCGGGTACGATAAGGTACTACCTATGAATTCAGGTGCTGAAGCAGATGAAACAGCCCTTAAGCTATGCCGTAAATGGGCATATAAGAAAAAAGGTATAAAGCAGGACAAAGCAAAGATCATCTGCTGTGAAGGCAATTTTCATGGCCGTACCATTACGATAGTTTCAATGTCGACCGATCCGGATGCCCGGAATGATTATGGCCCTTTTACACCTGGCTTCATTATCATTCCCTATAATGATATCAGGGCACTTGAAAATGCACTGAAGGATCCTGATGTTGCAGGATTCCTTGTTGAACCGATCCAGGGTGAAGCCGGTGTGTATGTTCCGGATGATGGCTACCTGAAAAAGTCATATGATCTGTGCAAAGAACACAATGTTCTCTTCATTGCGGATGAAGTGCAGACCGGTCTTGCACGAACAGGGAAACTGCTTGCCTGCGACCATGAAGGAGTGCGTCCCGACATTCTGATCCTCGGTAAAGCACTTTCAGGGGGCTTAATGCCCATTTCCGTAGTACTTGCGGATGATGAGATAATGATGACAATCAAACCGGGAGAGCATGGTTCTACTTTCGGCGGCAATCCGCTTGCCGGAAAAGTGGCAATAGCTGCACTTGAAGTAATTAAAAACGAAAAACTTGCCGAAAATGCAGAACGTCTTGGCAAAATATTCCGTGATGAGTTCAGAAGCATCAAATCGGATATAATAGAGCTTGTCCGCGGAAAAGGACTTTTGAATGCGGTGGTTATCAGGCCAAAAGAAGGTAAAACAGCATGGGATGTATGCCTGGCAATGAAAGACAATGGTGTCATAGCAAAACCGACTCACCAGCATATTATCAGGTTCGCTCCTCCCCTTGTCATTACCGAAAAGCAATTGAGGGAAGCAATAACGTTGATAAAGGAAGCGTTTAAACTGTTCGAATAGACCAGTTAGTTTCTGGTTGCTGGTTAACAAGCAACTAGCAACAAGTAACCAGCAACTTCATTAACCGGCTGTAGACCAATGAAAAAAACTATTCTCTGGCTTTTGGCATTTATCATTACTATTGGTGCAGCTTATTACCAGAGGAAGACCGGTCCCACCTACCCCAAACGGATCTGTGTAACGCTCAATGATACAGTGTATGAGCTGAAGCTTATCCGGAGCATAGGTCTTGATGAGAGGACTGAAATAAAACTGAATATCAGAGATACGTCTGTTAAGGCCGTTCTGTCATATAAAAGGTTCAAAACCAATGATGAGTACAGGAAGGCTGGCTTTTCATATAAAGTGTATCCCGTACACTCATTTGTTATGAACAAAATCTTTAAAATAACTGAGGAGAAAGGGTTTTTTGCTGATGTTCCGCAGATGCCTCCGGCCGGGAAACTACAATACTATATTGAACTCACTGATTTAAAGGGGACACAGACTATCATGAAAGAAACGCCGGTTGTTATACGGTTCAAGGGTAGTATGCCCGGTTATATAATTGTGCCTCATATTATCCTGATGTTCATTGCAATGTTATTTTCGACGGCAACCGGCTTAATGAGCATTTTCAGGGTCCCTGAATTCAGGAAATACGGTATTTGGACTCTGGTCCTCCTTACGGCAGGAGGAATCATTCTTGGTCCGGTGGTACAGAAATTCGCATTCGGAGAACTATGGACAGGTGTGCCATTAGGCTGGGACCTCACAGATAATAAGACACTTATTGCATTTCTGTTCTGGCTGCTTGCAGTGATCATGAATCATAAAAAGAAGCGGCCTGCATATACGGTGCTGGCTTCTGTGGTGCTCCTCCTTGTATATTCCATACCTCACAGTCTTTTTGGTTCGGAGCTGGATTACGGCACAGGACAGGTTACTCGGGGTATAATTCTCTCTTTTTTCCTGATAAATAAAAAAAATTCTTAAATTGAGTGCATCATTAATAAATAACCCACGTCTTTTGTTCAGAAAACTGAAAGTAAAAGAAAGTGGGTGCAGCATCTA
>CAZLCF010000185.1:0-6345 GCA_964557905.1 uncultured Rikenellaceae bacterium
TCCTGAAGATGTCAGGGCAATATGCCCCGATGTAATGCGCCACAGGATCGGACTGACCTATGAGGCTGAAGCTGAAAATATTAATCAGGACAAGATTATTTCGGAGATACTTAATGTTGTGGAGGTGCCTTAGAAAATGGAAGAATCCGATCTCTTAAAAAAAGTCCGGAGAATTGAAATAAAAGCCAGGGGATTGACCAGGCATATTTTTGCCGGGGAATATCACAGTGCTTTTAAGGGGAGGGGAATTGCCTTCAGCGAAGTAAGGGAATATCAGTATGGCGACGATATCAGGAGCATTGACTGGAATGTTACTGCACGATTCAACCACCCCTATATAAAAATATTTGAGGAAGAAAGAGAACTGACTGTCATGCTGTTGATTGATGTAAGCGGTTCAGGAAACTTCGGGACCACGGTAAACTTTAAGCGGGATGTGATGACTGAAGTAGCCGCGGTGCTTTCTTTCTCGGCAATCTTTAACAACGACAAAATAGGGGTGATCTTCTTTACCGACAAGGTTGAGAAATTCATCCCCCCACAGAAAGGGAGAAAACATATTCTGAGGATAATCAGGGAACTGCTGGGTTTCAGGTCATCAAGCAATAGGACAGATCTTGATGAGTCTTTGCGATTCCTGACCAATGCAATCAAAAAAAAATGCACGGCTTTCATTATTTCCGATTTTATAGCGCCCGATTTTGAGGAAGCTCTACGCATAGCATCAAACAAACATGATATTGCGGCAATAAAAGTCTATGATAAGGTTGAAACAGATCTGCCCGACATAGGTTTGATAAAAGTGACAGATTCGGAAACAGGTGCCGAAAAATGGATAGATACTTCAACCGGAAGCTCCAGAAAAGCATACAGGCAATGGTGGGAGGATCATGTTGCAAAGATCGGCAATGTATTTACCAGGTGCGGTGTTGATTCCGCTTTTATCAGTACTGGGGAAGATTATGTAAAACCACTGATCAAATTATTTGAAAGCAGATAAAAATGAAACGGTCAATGATATTTATATGCCTGCTTGCAGGTGCTCTGTTAACTTCAAAGGGGCAGGATGTGACTGTAACTGCTGCTTTTGACAGTGCAAGGATTTACATAGGTGATCAGATTAATTATACAATCACTGTCGATCAGCCTTCAGGGCTTCCACTTGAGCTTCAGCTTCTGAAAGATACTCTTTGTAAAAACATAGAGATACTTTCAGGGCCTACTCTTGACAGTGCCGAAATAAGCAATGAGCGACTGAGGATAATCAGCAGATATCTTATAACATCCTTTGATTCAGGATTTTATCAGGTACTTCCAACCTATGCTGAAATAAAAAATGAATCTGGCGTTAAAAGGTTTTATTCAGGATATTCACCTCTCGAGGTGATGAGGGTGAAGATTGCTCCGGCAGATACATCTGCTAGGATCTTTGACATAATAGAGCCCTACAGGGCACCTGTTACATTAGGGGAGATACTCCCCTGGGTTCTTCTTGCAGCTCTGGCAGCCGCTGCAGTATGGGGCATTATCAAGCTGCTGCGAAGATTCAAAAAACATAAAATAGAACCGGAAACTGTTATAAATCCTGACCCTGCACATGTCATTGCATTCCGGGATCTCGAAAAACTAAGAGATGAACAGCTGTGGCAAAAAGGAGCAGTGAAGCTGTATTATTCAAGGCTTACTGAAATATTGCGTCAATACCTTGAAAACAGGTATGGAGTATATTCTCTAGAGATGACGACTTCTGAAACACTTGAAGCCCTGTTGCGGACAGGATTTAAAAAAGACGAATTATATACGAGTTTAAAGACCATCCTCAATGGTTCCGACCTGGTGAAATTTGCAAAATACAAGCCTGAAACAGTAGAAAATGATATTCATTTTCACAACTCATGGGCATTTGTTGAAGCTACGATGGTAAAGGAAGAACCAAACGAAAAGAAATCATGATCGGGATAACATATGCTGAACCTCTGTTTCTATGGCTTCTGGTTTTGATACCGGGAATGATAGCTTTTTATGTTCTTAGACAGCAAAATACATCCGCCTCAATACGTATGCCTGGACTTGAACCATTCAACAAGACCCGAAAGACTTTCCGGCACTATCTCAGACATTTTCTTTTTGCCCTCCGTACAATTGCAGCAGCATTTCTGATCATAGTTCTTGCCCGTCCCCAGAAAACAGATAAGTTTCAGAATGTCACTACTGAAGGGATAGATATAATACTTACCCTTGATATTTCAGGTAGTATGCTTGCCCGCGATTTTAAGCCCGACAGGCTTGAAGCATCCAAGAACGTTGCAACTGAATTTATCTCAGGCCGACCTTACGACCGGCTCGGACTTGTTGTATTCAGCGGGGAAAGCTTCACACAGTGCCCCCTTACCACCGACCATGCCGTTCTCATAAACCTCATGAGGGAGATCCAGAGCGGCATGATAGAAGATGGAACTGCGATCGGCAATGGGCTGGCAACCGCTATTAACAGGATTAAAGACTCAGAAGCAATAAGCAAAGTTATCATTCTGCTTACCGACGGAGTTAATAACAGGGGTGAAATAGCCCCATCTACTGCCGCAGATATAGCAAAGACATATGGAATAAGGGTATATACTATCGGAGTAGGTACACGTGGAACAGCTCCTTATCCTGTTCAGACACCATTCGGAATTCAGTATCAGAATATGCCCGTTGAAATTGACGAAGCAATCCTGAAGGATATTGCATCAAAAACAGGAGGCAGTTACTTCAGAGCGACTGATAATGATAAACTTGTTCAGGTCTATGCTGAAATTGACAAACTGGAGAAGTCCAAAATAGATGTCCGGCAATTCACCCGTAAAGAGGAAAAATTTCTATTGCCTGCTATTTTTGCTTTCCTTATGCTCGCATTGGAAGCTATTTTGCGTCTTACAATTTTTAAAAACCTCACTTAAAACAGGACGACGATGCAATTATTCAGATTTGCGAATCCCGACTTCCTGTACCTGCTGCTTCTGCTGCCGGTGATTGTTATATTATGGATATTAAATGAAGTGAGGAAGAAAAGAGCTCTTAAAAGGCTGGGTGAATCAGAGCTTGTAATTAAACTGGTACCTGAACTTTCAGAGATAAGACCCGTACTGAAATTCTTCCTCCAGCTTTTTGCTGTTTCAGCAGTTATATTGATCCTTGCCCGTCCGCAGTTCGGATCAAAGCTTGAAGAAGTGAAAAAACAGGGTGTAGAGGTCATCATTGCCCTTGATGTCAGTAATTCAATGCTTGCACAGGATATTCAGCCTGACCGGCTTACGAGGGCTAAACAGGCCCTTACGAGGCTGATCGATAACCTCGATAACGACAAAATTGGATTAATTGTCTTTGCCGGTGATGCCTATACACAAATACCGATAACTACTGATTACATATCTGCAAAGATGTTCCTGTCAGCAATAAATCCCGATATGGTACCAAAACAGGGTACGGCAATAGGAGCCGCAATAGACCTGGGTATGAGGTCATTCAGCCCGGGAGAGGGAAAAAGCAAGGCCATGATCATAATTACCGACGGAGAGAACCACGAGGATGATCCCGTAACAAAGGCTTCCGAGGCAGCCGCAGCAGGAATAGTAATCCACACCATCGGCATTGGTTCTCCTGAAGGGGTACCGGTACCTGTTATGAGAGGCGGTAAACGTGATTATCTTAAAGACATTGACGGAAATACTGTAATTACAAAACTCGATGAAGACATCCTTAAGAAAATTGCCATTAATGCAGAAGGAAACTATGTAAGGGCGAGCAGTTCAAATATCGGACTCGATGAGATATATGGTGAAATAAAGAAGATGAAGACACAGGAAATGGAAAGCACCATGTATACGGAATATAACGATCAATTTCAGATCTTTGCAGTAATTGCACTGTGCCTGCTTCTAGTTGATTTTATAATCATGGAAAGAAAAAACAGGAAACTGGCAAACATTAAACTATTCAAATTCAAGATATAAAATACTATTAAAATACAGATGTCCAATATTATAGAAAATAAAAATGATATGAACAGGATCGGACTGATTTTAACGGCCATCTTATTATTGCTTCCGTTGTTTGCATATTCCCAGGACGAAAAGAAGTTCATCAGGCAGGGGAACAGGGAATATGAAAAAAGCAAGTATGCCGAATCAGAAGTTTCCTACAGAAGGGCCATTGATAAGAATAATGAATCGCCTGATGCAGTCTTCAATGCAGGTGATGCTCTCTATAAGCAGAATAAATTTGAAGATGCCGGGAAACAGTTCGCTGAGAATCATGATATGAACGATGACAGCAAAAAGAAATCTGCCAGCATGTATAATCTTGGTAACTCTCTCCTCATGTCAGACAAGGTTAATGAGAGCATCGATGCATACAAGCGATCCCTGAGGCTTAATCCTGACAATATGGAAGCAAAGTACAATCTTGCCTATGCCCAGGACCTGCTCAGGGAACAACAGCAACAACAGCAGCAGCAACAGGACCAGCAAAACAATGATCAGGATAAAGATCAGCAGAAACAGCAGGATAAGAAGGATAATAATAGTGATAATCAGCAGCAACAACAGCAGGATCAGCAAAAGGAACAACAACAGCAGCAACAGGGTATTTCAAAGGAAGATGCTGAAAGAGTCCTGAATGCCCTGGCAAATGATGAAAAAAATGTCCAGGAAAAAGTTAAACTTGCAAAAGCATTGAAAACTAAGACCAGAACAGTTAAAAACTGGTAATCTTAAAGTTAAAGAGTGAAAAAGGTATTATTATATATTCTGTTCCTTATGGCAGCCATGACACTGCATGCCCAGGATATAACGATTGAGGCTGAGTACCCTTCTGCAGTTCAGGCAGGACAGCAGTTCTCGGTATCATGGACTGTCAATTCAGGCGGCGGTGAATTCTCTGCACCTTCATTTGAAGGATTCTATAAGCTTATGGGCCCGCAAACGTCCTACAGTTCAAGCACCCAGATAATTAATGGCAGGATGTCGCATCAGACCACCTACAGTTATTTATATTATCTGCAGGCGCTTAACGAGGGTAATTATGTCATTCCACCTGCTTCATATACCTTAAAGAGTAAGACTTACTATTCTGACTCGATCCGTATTCAAGTCATAGGAACTGGTACAAGCCAGCAGAATGTCCAGCCAGGAACAAATACAGGGACAAGTTCGCGTGTTGAGTCTGCCGGGAATGATATTTTTATTGATCTTTCGCTGAGCCGGAAAGAAGTGTATATCGGTGAACATATTGCAGCAACTGTAAAGATTTATACAAGAGTCGATCTTTCTGGAATAAATGAAATAAAATACCCGCCATTTACAGGATTTCTTAAAACGGATCTCGAAACACCGCCTCTAACTCAATTGCGGCAGGAAAATGTGAACGGTACAATTTATGGAACAGGAGTTATTCAGTATTTCCTGCTTTATCCCCAGATAACGGGAGAAATAACGATCGATCCTGTCCAGATATCAGTACTTGTACGCCAGAAGTCAGGTGAGACAGATCCCTTTTTTGGTGATTTCTTCTCGAATTTTCAGACAGTTCAAAGAGCTGTCGTAAGCCCTGTTGTTAAAGTCAATGTTAAGCCATTGCCGGGAATAAAACCGGATGACTTTTCGGGAGTGGCAGGCAAACTGGATCTCAAGGCGTCTATCAATAAGGATTCAGTTGACGTAAATGATGCTGTTAATTTTAAAATAACTATCTCAGGAAATGGCAACCTTAAACTGGCGGAAGCTCCAAAGATGACATTATCACCTGATATTGAGATCTATGACCCGAAGGTTTCTGATAATATAAAGAACAGCTTAAACGGCACTTCAGGGCAAAGAACTTTCGAGTATCTTCTTATTCCGCGTCATTATGGTGATTTTTCAATACCGCCCATAACCTATTCCTATTTTAACACCTCTGCTGGCAAATATGAGACCCTGACCACAGAGGAATTCAAGTTCTATGCCCGGAAAGGGACGGAATCGACCACCGGAATCACAGTTTATGGAGGTGTATCAAAGGAAGATGTCAAATATGTAGGGAAAGATATCCGTTTTATTAAATCTGATCCCGGGAAAATATCTAAATCAGCAAATAATCTTATTTCAAAACGTTCATTCTACAGTATTTATGCAATAGCGTTTCTTTTTTTCCTGACAATCCTTTTTGTAAGACGGGAGCATATAAGGCGTAATGCCGATCTGACGGCAGTACGTAACCGTAAAGCAGGAAAGATAGCAGGGAAAAGACTTAAGGAAGCCTCAGGTTGCCTGAAACATGGAGAAATGGACAGGTTCCATGAAGAAATATTGAAAGCTATATGGG
>CAZLCF010000186.1:0-6315 GCA_964557905.1 uncultured Rikenellaceae bacterium
TGGCAACAAGGATGCTTTTGCCGTCATTCCACCAGCCTCCCGGCAGAGGCAGCTTGCCATCCTCGCGGAATAAACTCTTTAATTCATGAGTTTTGAGGTCATAGGTACAGAGAGACAATCTTTTTCTTTCTAGGAATGCAATCTGCGAACCATCCGGTGACCAGCAGGGAAGGGCAATTCCCCCGAGCAGGTACCATATGAAATTGATTTTGAAATTGAAGGTGGTATTAAGCCAGTATTTAAGGCCGGATCCGCCTCTGGTAATTCTGAGAATGATTATGGCTGCAACAAAGGGTCCAAAACCACCAATAATGAGTGTTATTGTTGTCAGGCTTTCCGGCAGTAATACTTTACCCAGAGCCCAGACAGGCCAGCTAATCAGGTAGGTAAGGATGAAATAGAACCACCAGTTGTTGCTGATAAGGAATCTTTTCATTGTAAACTGAATTATGAAAGACTTTAATGATATAATTTAATTATTATTCACTCGCAAACGAGAAGTGCTGCTGCACTATGATCCATTTCCCGTCTCGTTTTTCAAGAACGCCTGTCCAGCGAGTATTCTCCCAGTTCGCCGGTTCTCCTTTCCATTCATTGATATCATCGAGCATGCAGAACCACCAGGCTGCATCTCCTGATTCTGAGATATTGATGGTCAGATCTCTTATTTCGTACCTGATAGCTTTAAAGTCGGAACTCATCCAGAAATCTTCCGCTTTTTTGAAATCTGTAAATCCTTTCACCACTTTTGCTCCGGGGTGAACTTCAAGGAACGAAGAATCATTTGCTATTACACTATACAGCAGGTTTATATCCTTGTTCTTTGCCCATCCGATGCTGCTGCGAATTGTTTTTTCAATCAGCAGCTTTTCGCTTTCAATATTAAGGCTGCCTGTTCCCTTTTTGCTGCAACCGTTTGATGCCATAAGAATTAGTATTATGGCGAGAGTCTTATAATTTCGTATCATATTGGTATATGTTTAAATTCAGGATCACTTATCTGACGAAATTGTTTTCCTAATTTAGAAATGACCTGAATTAGAATATAACCCGATTTACAAACTGTAAAGGGGAGTTTCCTTATGGCCCACAATTGGATGCAGACTGTTAAAACATCACCTAAGCCTGTCTTTCGAGGTTATGGCACATGTTGTAATGCCGGCAATATATAGTTGCTGAAGATAAATGGTCCGACAAGCGGCGTTCCAAAATTATTTTCAGTGAAGGCAACTATTAAACTATAATCAGGGATAATGTACATATACTGGCCACCTGCTCCCTGTGCTGAAATTACTTTTATTATTTTAGCATCGCTTACTTTCATATCCTTTATCCACCAGAAATAGCCATAACTATACTCACTGAACGCAGTTAAGAAATAAGATTGACAACTCTTCCGGATCCATTCTTCTGAAATAATTATTTTTCCCTTCCAACTGCCATTGTTCAGAACCAGTATTCCGATCTTTAACATATCTTCGGGCTTCAGGAACAGGCCTCCTCCTGCATGACAAAAACCTGTTGAGTCTTTTATCCAGCGGTATTCCACTATATTCAAAGGATCGAATAAATACTTTTCCGCGAACTTATCCAGCGGCATTTTTGCTGCTTTCTCGATGATCCCTGCCACGATCATTGGAGATCCGCTGTTGTAATTAAATTCGGTAAATGGTTTTGCAGTCATTGGTCGTGATAAGGCATACTGAAGATAACTGCCGCTGTAATTCATCTTTATATTATCGTTGCGTTGATCATTGAACGGGATCATTTCCCCCCATTCAAAACCTGACGACATTGTCAGCAGATCGCGGATTGTGACAGATGATTTCAGACTGTCTTTCTTACTAAAATATTCAGGAAAAAAGTTCGATGCCTTATCCGATTCGCTATTAACAAATCCTTTATCTATCGCAATTCCCATCAGCAGCGACACAATGCTTTTTGTCTGCGACTGGACCTGGTGAAGAGCCTCTCCCGATATATCATTATAATATTTTTTATGCTTTAATCTGCCATCTGACCATATCAGGAAGCTCTCAAGATTTTTGAACGAAGGCATACTGCTGCTTTCAATCCTGTCTTCTGCTTTGATTATGGCGTTTTCAAGTGCAGATATGCTGGACTGTGCAACGAGGGAACCTGAAGAAATTAAAACAAGCACTATGCCAAGACAAGGTCTTTTCATTTTTCTTTAAAAGAGATGACAGTTCAAAAATAACAAAAATAAACCGCGAGAGAAAAATCAATCGCGGCAGGAGCGTGTATTGCCAGTTCCTCAAACGGATTTTCGGGCTACCATCCGGACATGAGGGGTAGGCGGACCTCCCCAGTCGCCGTAAGCATCCACTTCCTCGTAGATCAGGATCTCGAAATCCCGGAACAATTCGCGAAGCGCACCGGGAGCCAGAGCAAGGAAACCGGGCTCCTCAACAGGTGCCCAAGAGAGAATCATGGCTACCAGGTCCCACTGTTCCCGGCCGAAGTTAAAGTCCTGGTATGACGTCTTGATGGTCCGGACTTTCAAACCGGCCTTCTCGGCGTTAGTTTGCATAACAGCAAGACCTTGTTCCGACAGGTCAATTCCGGTCACATCCCAGCCGAGGCTTGCCAGATGAACAGTAAGCCGGCCATAACCATCACCCACTTCACCGATGATCATACCAGGCCGGACACCAAGAATATCCATAACCATCTCAGGCGGCTGGATTTCATTTGTTGTAGCTTCCCGAGGTTCTGTCAGCTGGCTTGTACTGGAGGAAGCCCGGGCAGCCTCTTGTCCGGGTAAGCTGATACTACAGAACAATGAAATAATAAAAGAAAGCAAAAAAATAGTTATTCTATTGATTTTCATGGTAATAGAATTAAATTTCTTTCAAATTAAATAAAACCAGGAAAATAAACAGTACAATTTTATAGATAGCAGATTTGAAGCAACAAATAACAATTTAATTCGATCCCCAGTGATAATTTATTTTTGCTCTTCTTTTTGCAGATATCTGATGGCAGCGTCGACCTGAGAATCAACACTCTTCAGCAACATTTCACGATCAAGTTCAACCTCTATATCCGGAACCACACCATATCCTTCAAGCACAGTGCCGTCCGGCATGGCCAGCTGAGCCACTGGATACATAAAAATCGCTCCGTTCGGGAAAACCATCATGTCCGATTCCATAACCGCTCCGGGGCTGCGCTCACCCACAACCACAGCCCGGCTTGTCGCTTGCAGGCTGCCTGCAAAAAGTTCACATGCCGATCCGCTCAACTGGTCAATCAGCAAGACCAAGGGACCTTTAAAGGCATCATCAGCAGGATCGAAAAACATTTTTGTTTCGCCATTCCTGGTCCTGCTTAGATATAACAATGCTCTCTCATTTAAGAACAGGTCGGGCATTCCTTCTATTTCTCCCCCGGAATTCCCGCGAAGATCAAAAATTATCCCGTGAACATTTCCCATGGACTTAATTGCATTGGATATTTGAGTTGCCAGAGGTGGCTGAAAAGTGTTTAATCGTATATATCCGATTCCATTGTCCAAACGCCTGGCTTCAAGCTCAAATGCTAAATATAAAATGCCATTTGGACCCACAGCTGCTCCGCTCCGTTTAATGCGCATCATTTTCTTCTCACTTTTCTGCCCTCTTTCATCTGAATATGCTATTGAAACCTCTGTCCCTGGAGCCCCAAAAATACGGCTCAGTGTTGCTTTCGTGATTATTGCGATCCGGCCAGGATTATTATATGGAGGTCGCATAACTAATTCTGCTTCTTGTATTATCTGTTCGATTGGAATTCCATCAACTGCCTGAATCACATACCCGGGACACAGACCTGCCTCTTTAGCAGGAGATCCTGGTTTGACGGATGTAATTACTGCTACACCATTGAGTACCCGGAGGTCTATACCCGGACTGCCTTCAGCGCACACCAGTGGTTCAGCCCGTGCCATGAATCCAGGACGGACCAAGTTTGCATGAGATACTTTCAGTTCCCAGAGCATCTTGTTGACCTGTCTGTAAAAATCTTCATCTTTCTCAGCAGCGAAAATTTGTGGAAGGTAACGGTCATGGGCATCTTTCCAGTTAAAACCGCCAAATGTGGAATCATAATAAGTTTCATTCACCCTCTTCCATACAATCTCGAAAGTGTTCAAATACTCATTATTTTGACCCATACATGAAGTCAGCTCAACGAGTATACCCAGTGCTATAAAAAGAACATTGATTCTTAGTTTCATGATTAACCTCCTATAATAAATTATCACTATCCGACCTTGATTTATTCTGCTTTTAGGATTTGTATTTGTAATAGCCAAAATTAGAAATCCGTAATAAGAAGTTATTTTTCCTGTCTCCTGAATATTTGCTTCCAATTTTTCCGCAATACAAAAAATAATATCACTAAAACAGCTGCATAAAGGAAATATCTCAACTGTCTTAATATAATCGCTGTCAGTAGATTAATGCCAATTATGTACTGAAACGGCTGATTGTTCCCATTAGTCAGAACGACTATGCTGGTTTTGAATTTGGGAAGATACAACATTGCTGACATATTCCCATAGTGAAGACCCAAATGCCCGTAAGAACGGATCAGACCTTTCACTGCGATTTCTGCTGCTCCTAAACCATATCCTGTTACAGGCGGCTCGCCGGGAGTAGGGCGATGGAAATCGAGCATCTGACCGAGGTAGGCTTTGCTTAAAACCCGGCCTTCATATAATGCCTGTGACCATCTTGCCAAGTCGATTGCTGAGGCATACATCATGTTGGGAGACATTGAAGTAATCCAGTTTTGAGAATCACCGGAGATATCTTCAGGTTCACCATCACCGTTTACATCAAACCAACCATGGGCAATGTCGAACTGGGAAGGCATTTGCGTTCCAACATCCACGGCAATCGTGTGATCCAATCCTAATGGTTTCAGGAAACGTCCCTGGATCTCAGCTGAAACAGTTGTCCCGGGTTCGGAATATCCGCTGGTTCCGGTCCAATATACATGGTCTTTTATGATAACTGCAGCAGAAACCCCCTGCCCCTGGAATATCATAGTATTGAGATCTATTGCAGCCTGTAATATTCGTGGACAATGTAAAATATTAGTGGATGGTACCCGGATTTCAGGCCAGACAGGATCCTTCCCATCCAAAGGTTCTGGAACTTTGAAACCGATCAGAAGTAATGATGCAACTACAAATAAATGTTCCGGGAAAAAGTCAGATTTTTTCATGGCTATAGCTAACAGTTAATTTTATACCTGTAAACCTGGATGCCCTTCAAAAGAGCCAATCCCGGGTCCGAGGATAAATATGTAAAAGAGTACAGCGATAATACCAATAGTCATCCAGTAAGTTGATTTACCTGTTAGTACATTTTCTATTGGATTTGTTTTTCCTGCAGAAGGAAAAATATTCACGACAATTGCCCAGAGTAAGAAATGAAAATATGCAAATACTGAAGCAAGTAAATGGTTTTGAGACGGAGGTAAAACGGCAAAGGGATTCTTTACAAGTGATAATGATTGAACAATAACTGCTGTTAAAACGGGAACTAAAGTTATAGAAACCAGAGTTGACCTGTAACCTTTCATTTCTGGCATAAAACTCTTCTGTATGATTAAGTACCCCGTAATCATAATAATTATTCCAATAATCAGGACTATAATTCTTGCAGTGTTCTGATTATTGAAAGTCCTTATAACTCCAGGGAGATCTCCCCCCCCGATAAGTGTAACAGAAATAAGATTCATTACAATAATAATTAAGCTAAATGAAGCAAATAACCACAGAAACAGAGCAATTTGAGAATTTAAAGATTTTTTAAATTTTAGTACCAGCAAAGCAGTTAATCCGGTAATAAAATTCATCAATACGCCCCCAAGATTCAAAAACCTTATCAATGGCTTACCCGTCCGGATTTGATCAGGAATTATTAAAAACAGTCTTCCAAACTGAATTACGGGTGATTGAAAAAACTAAGATCAGCTGAATTTTGTCCGTATTTTTTTGTAATAAAGTCTGCTGATCCTGAATGGTTCAGTGATACCCCTGACGCTGATCAAAACCAGATTTAAGGATTTTTGTTCGGTTTTTTCAATCGCATCAAAATTTATGATGGTTGAACGATTGATCCGCAGAAAATGATTTTCGGGAAGACGGTTTTCCCATTCCGACATTGTTTTTGAATCGATAAATTCCTTGTCATCACAGGTTCGGATAATAGTATAATCGCCTGCTGCAGTTATGGTAGTCATTGAACTGATCTTGATGAAATTCAAATAATTTCCACAGAATGCGAGTAACCGGTCACTGTA
>CAZLCF010000187.1:0-6264 GCA_964557905.1 uncultured Rikenellaceae bacterium
TGCTTAAGGCCTATGATCTTGATAAACTGGAATTCGGGAGGGAATATTTTATTCCCAAACCCCTGGATCCAAGGCTCATATCATGGGTTGCATCAGCAGTCGCAAAAGCTGCAATGGATACAGGCGTGGCAAAATACCCGATTAAAGACTGGGATGCTTACAGGGACAAACTGGATAAAAGGTTAAGCGAACATATCAAAAAGATAGGGGAACTCAATATATAGGAGAAAAAACCCCGGTCATGCTGATGCATGAACTGCCCACTTCAGGGGGGTGGGGGTCATGAGTTTAAAAGATCTGTGATGTTTTCTTGCGTTCCGCGATCTGCCTGCCAATCTTCTTTTCATACATTGAAACAATAAGATCAGCGCATTCATAAATATTGAATGAAAACCGGTTTATCGTAACATCAAAAAGGAAATCAATGTTTACGGATTTCTTTTCAAGGAACGTGGTGATCAGGTTGTGACGTCTTTCGTCAGTGTCAACAACATATTCTTCAGCAGATTCTATTTCCATCTCCTTCTTTTTCATCACATTCTCGACCCTCCAGTAAAAAGGCGCTATCAGCCTTACATGAAGTGAATCGGCAATATTACGGGCTAAGGAGACTCCTCCCCTTCCTACCAGTACAATATAACCATCTTTGCACATTGACATCACAACATCTTTAATGGCTTTTTTCACCCTTTCGTCACTTACAAATCCACCTGAGAAGGCCATGATCATTTCCGACATATTGGAGAGCTCCATGCCCTTATAATAATTCTCAACACGCTGGGAATCTGTATTCAACTCTTTTGCAATGGCATAGATAATATCTTTATCGACCCATTTCCATTTATTGGTACCGGCTTTCCGGTTTAAGTTATCAACAACATTCTCAGCGATCTGACGGGCATCACATCCTGTCTGACGTGATATCGTAATAACCGGTCCTTCATCGGCTCCGGTCTTGCTAAGAACCGATTCCCTGTACCGGCCATCAAAATAATCAAAGAATTTTTCCATATTACCTGTCTCCTTTCCTGGATAATGAAATAAAGATACTGATATACAATATTTCTTAATGGTTCTAAATAAGCTACTTATCCCGTCTAACTAACGGATGGGAACAACATTGATCCCAGGGCAATCCCCTAGTGGAATTATAACCGTTAAAAATTACAAAAAAAAATTGAAAACTGAAAATTTTTTTATCACACGCAACTTTTACCTTCATTATAATATCATTATAAAAGTGCAACATTTACCAAAATGGTCTGATTTTTGATGCTTACTCCTGGGGAACGATGAGACAGTCAATAAAAAATATCGCTTTAATATGCTTTGTCATACTCCTTATCACAGGATGTAAAAAAGGTGATTTTGTGGCCGAAAGACAAGAGATGATCCTATTTCAGTATGATTATGCAAGTGAAACACAGCATTACGGGTTTATTTTAGACAGTGAAGGGAATGTATTTACATATTATAATCCTGAAGACTGGAATTTTCCTGATAAGGATCTTAGAATAAGCCAGAACCAGGTTTCTGAAAATACGGGTAATTGCGTTTTTTCGGGTAAAAAGATCCCGGTTGATGAATTGATGAAATATGCAAAAACCATTGAATTTATTGCTTTAAGTAAAATTACAGCGCCAAGGAATACAGGTAATGATGAAGGAATCACTCAATACATCTGTTACCAGTTTTCGGAAAGCTCGCAAAAATATAAAGGCCACATTATTAAGATGGAGGGTGATGTCACCCGGGAAAACCTTAATTTCCATTCCAAAAGAGTATCCTCATGGTTGAGAGAGATTGGCAAGGGAATATCATTTGAATAGATCAATCCGTTATCTTACAGGTCTGCCTTTATTTTTAAATACTCTTCTTGAAAATTGTCCCGATTTTCTTAACTTTACTTCCTGCTAACAATTTTCACAAATACAAACTAAATTATACATTATGAGCGAATCTATTTTTTCCAGACCTGAATTAATCTGGTTTATCATAGGGCTGGTTCTGTTACTCCTGGAACTTGTAATGCCCGGATTTGTAATATTCTTCTTTGGAGTGGGAGCCTGGATTACTGCCCTCCTGTGCCTTTTTGCCGATCCCGGCATCAATGTGCAGGTTATCGTATTTGCAGTAACATCGGTTCTTGCTCTCCTGATTTTCAGGAAAATGATCCAGAATAAATTCATTTACAGCAAGGATGACCGGTCTGATGCTGTTGAGGATGAGTTTACAGGTAAAGAAGCTGTGGCAATGGGCGATTTCGGATCAGACAGAAGGGGGAAGGTCGAATTCAAGGGTGCTCCATGGGATGCTGAATCTGAATCGGACATAAAAGCCGGACAGACCGTTATAATTATTGAGAAAGAAAATTTTAAATTGATCGTTGAACCTAAAAATAAAACAAAATGACAGAATTGAGCATTGCTTTAATAAAATTGGCGGGATCAAGCACTACTTTTATACTCATTGGTGTAATCATCCTTGGTTTTATCCTTGTTGCATCAATGATAAAAGTTGTTCCGCAGAGAACAGCTATTATCGTCGAGAGACTTGGTAAATACAGGGCAACATTTACCGCAGGTTTCCAGATACTTATTCCCTTTATTGACAAGGTGCGTTACAGGCATACTCTCAAGGAACAGGCTATAGATGTCGCTCCCCAGATATGTATAACCCGCGACAATATTGCAGTAGAGGTTGACGGAATTTTGTACCTGCAGGTACTTGATCCTCAGAAAGCTTCTTATGGCATTGATAACTACCGGTTTGCATCTATTCAAATAGCTCAGACAACCATGAGAAGTGTTATTGGTAAACTGGAACTTGACAGGACTTTTGAAGAACGTGAAACAATTAACGTTACTATTGTCGAAGCTGTTGACAAAGCAAGCGAACCCTGGGGCGTTAAGGTTACACGATATGAAGTTAAAAATATTTCTCCACCGCAGAGTATAAAAGATGCAATGGAAAAGCAAATGAGGGCGGAAAGGGAGAAAAGAGCTGTTATTGCTGAATCAGAGGGAACAAGACAGGCTAAGATAAATAATGCTGATGGCGATAAGCAGGAGTTTATCCTGAAGTCGGAAGGTGAAAAGCAGAGACGTATCAATGAAGCTGCAGGGCGCGCTTCGGAAATTGAGCAGATAGCCAATGCCACTGCAAACGGACTCAGGGCAATATCAAAAGCAATTTCTGAAGAAAATGGCCTTAATGCTGTGAACCTGAGGATTGCTGAGCAATACCTTAACGCTTTTGCCGGTCTGGCAAAAACAAATAATACCATGATATTGCCATCAAACCTTTCTGATATTGCTGGCATAGTAGCAACAGCAACTTCAGTATTCAACGAGACAAAGGATAAGAAGAAATAGCGATATTCCGCAACTTAAGGAAAAGGGTAATAATCATTAAGTTACCCTTTTTTATTTGATGTTATTGATTATTAGTTATTAGTTATTGGTGATTTGTTAATCTACTAATAACTAATAACTTCCGTGTTCAGTTCTATGGATGATCTCATTCTGCAGATCTTCCCCCAGATCATTAAAATAATCGCTGTAACCTGCGACTCTGACAATCAGATCGCGGTATAGCTCGGGATGTTTCTGTGCTTCCCTGAGGGTTGCTGCATTGACAACATTAAACTGTATATGATGCCCATCCAGGGCAAAATAGCTGCGAATCAGAGCAGTAAGACAGCTATAGCTCTCTTCATCATCAAAAAACTGAGGGGCAAATTTTTGATTCAGAAGCGTCCCGCCTGTGCGCAGGTGATCAATCTTTGAAGCAGACCTGATGACTGATGTGGGTCCCTGTCTGTCAACTCCCTGACTTGGAGAAATACCTTCAGAGAGAGGCTTAAATGCTTTACGTCCGTCAGGTGTGGCTCCGGTCACACTTCCAAAATATACATGCGAAGTGGTAGGAAGCATATTTATTCTGTGAACACCTCCCCTTGAGTCTGGCCTTCCATTCACAGCATCATAAAAAATCTCAAAGACTTCAACAGCATGCCTGTCAGCATAATCGTCATCATTACCATATTTAGGAGTATCGTAAATAAGGTCATGCTGAACCTGCTCATAACCTGAAAAATCAGCATCAAGGGCTTCTATCAATTCAGTCCATGTGAGGTTTTTATTATCATAAACATTATATCGTATCGAGGTCAGGATATCAGTAATACTCCCCAACCCCACTCCCTGAATATAGGTTGTATTATATCGTGTTCCTCCACTATTATAATCTTTCCCGTTCAGGATGCAATCCTCAATCAGCAAAGAGAGAAATGGGACAGGCAGCCAGTTCGCAAAGCTTTTGCTAATGACATTATTGCCCCGTATTTTAATATCAATCAGGTAGTTAACCTGCACTTTAAATGCAGATATCAGGTCGTCAAAGGTTTTGTAATCCTGTTCATATCCTGTCTGAAGTCCAACCAGTGTACCGGTTCGTTTATCAAAACCATTGTTAAGTGTAAGTTCAAGTACTTTGGGAAGGTTGAAATAACCGGTGAGCCAGTAAGCTTCTGTCCCGAATGCACCGGTTTCCACACACCCTGATGCACCTCCGTTGCGCGCATCAACAATAGTTTTCCCCTGCCTCAATAATTCCTGTATTATAGCTTCGGTATTGAAGCAGGAAGGTTGTCCGAAACCTGTCTTTATTATATCGAGAGCTTTATGAATGAACCTGTCCGGATTCTTGCGGCTGATCTGTACCATTGAACTGGGCTGGAGTATCCTCATCTCCTTAATTACATCCAGCAAAATATATGTCATTTCATTGACGGCATCTGTGCCGTCAGGTTTTACACCTCCCAGGTTTATAAGGCAGAAATCGGTGTAAGTACTGCTTTCAGAGGCAGTTACTCCCATCTTCGGAGGTGAAGGATGATTATTGAATTTAATCCAGAAGCATCCCAGCAGATCATATAGTTCTTCTTTTGAAAGAGTCCCGGCATCCATTTCCTTTTTATAAACCGGGAAGAGGTGCTGGTCGAAGCGGCCCGGATTAAATGAATCCCAGGGATTAAGCTCGGTGATTACACCGATATGAATAAACCAGTAGTGCTGGAGCATTTCGTGAACTGTCTCCGGGGCATGAGCTGGCACCCTCAGGCATATCTCTGCCATTTTCTCAAGCTCTCTTTTTCTCTTTGGATCGCTTTCAATCTTTGAAAGATATTGAAGTGCAACGGCATACCGGTTTGCATACATTATTATTGCATCACAGGCAATATCCATTGCCTTGAGCTCTTCCGATTTTTCAAATGCACCGGGATCATTAAAATAATCGAGCTTCGCTATGTTTTCCTTAATTTCTTCCTTTAACTGCAGGAAGCCTGTCCTGAACATCCTGTACCCCAGTACTGTATGTCCCGGTGCACGCTGTTCCTGGAACTCAGTGAAGACGCCTGCATTGTATGCATTGTGCCATTCGGGCGTCATCAGGCTCATGATCCTTTCCCTGTTGCTTTTACCTTTCCAGAATGGGATGATCTCTTTTTCATAGACCTCCTTTACTTCCCCGTCAACCTTGAAGGAGACTTTTTCTCTTGAATCAAGTATCTCAAGGTCTTTCAGCGAATGAATGCATATCTCCGGATATGTAGATGTCTCCTTGGGAGCTGGTCCCCTCTCCCCGACTATCAGTTCCCCGTCGCCGATATAGAGCTTTTTATTTTTCAGGAGGTACACAAATGCTTTGGCCCGTCGTACAGGGGCAGAGAGCTCACGTGATTCATCACTCTTGTAAAACTGAGTTATCAGCAGTGCCCTTTCGGGTGATATTTTTTCCACTGCATTGAGGCTCTGCTCTCTAAGTTTATTTACTCTTTCAGATAGTATCATGTCTTAATCTTGTTTATGTCTTATAATCCCCAGGCTGGAGCCTGGGGTTAGTTATCCTCCCAGGCTTACTTTTATACCTGTACCGGAGAAGTACTCTTTCAGCTCATTCATACACTGACGCGATGGTGGCTGTACATCATTCATCCGGTACGGGATATTGAACTTACTATATTTTGATCTGCCAATTTTATGATATGGAAGCAGGCTGATCCTTTTTAGGTTTTTAGTTTTTGAATCCATTATAAATTTTTTCAGTTTCTGGAGGTTTTCCGGTTCATCATTCAGGCCGGGAATAACAGGAACTCTGATGAAAATATCCTTCCTGCTGTCAAGAAGAAGCTTGAAATTGCTCATAATCAATGAATTTGATACTCCAGTAAGCTCAATGTGCTTGGCATCATCCATATGC
>CAZLCF010000188.1:0-6254 GCA_964557905.1 uncultured Rikenellaceae bacterium
TAGGCAGAAAAATATTCTAATAACAAAAAAACAGAAAAATAGATAATCATGAAAACAAAAAATCACACTGTTTTAACATATTGATTATTAGATATATGAAAATGAAGAGACAAAAAATAGATTTTTAGAGGTGCTCATAAAATTTAAATCTCAAACTATCTAAAGATTTTCAGTTAAGGGTATGTAATTCGATAAGTTGTGTAAATATATTTACAAATAGATTGATAATTAATATTATATGTGTTACAAGTGAACAGGTATTTTATGATATACCCTAAATTACTGTTATAAATTAAATTCGCCGGATTTGAAAGAATATATATCTTTTTTATCTGGCGTTTTTAATATTTATAATCATTTCTTAAAATTCTTTAGAGTTTCAATAGCATGTCCACAAAAAAATCACAAAAAGCAATTTTCTCAATTGTTTAATTATTTTTGTGTACTTAATCCTGAGTAATGCATTCCGACAACCATCTCCTTCAGAAACGCGTAAATCTTTTTGATGGAATTTCAATTGTTGCGGGAGCCATGATAGGCTCCGGTATCTTTATTGTAAGCGCTGATATAGCCCGAAATGTAGGGTCTCCCGGATGGCTGATGGTGGTGTGGCTGATAACAGGTATCATAACTATTATCGGTGCAATAAGCTATGGAGAGCTGGCCTCAATGATGCCTCACGTGGGAGGGCAGTATGTATATCTGAAAGAGGCTTATCACCCCCTGATCGGATTTCTGTTTGGATGGACTACATTCCTGGTCATTCAATGTGGTTCAATTGCGGCTGTTGCCGTTGCTTTTGCAAAATTCTCAGGGGTGCTTGTCCCGTGGATATCTGATAAGAATATACTATTGCATCTCGGACCGTTAAAGATCAACAGCACAATGGTTGTTGCAATTGCCATGATCATCTTTCTTACATGGCTTAATACAAGGGGTATTGTAACTGGAAAGACTGTCCAGAATATTTTTTCTTCAACAAAGGTGATAGCTCTTCTGGGTTTTATTCTGATAGGTTTTTTTGCTATAAAGGGTATAAACTCTTTCGAGATAAATAAGGAAATATTCTGGAAAGCAAGCCAGGTTGGACCGGGAAACCAGGTAATTCCTCTCGCTGGTTTTGCGATTTTTACAGCGGTAGGAACAGCCCTTGTAGGATCGCTTTTTGCTTCCGATGCCTGGTACAATGTGACTTATATTTCCGGGGAAGTCATTAATCCCAAACGAAATGTCCCGTTAAGCCTCTTTTTCGGGACATTGATTGTTTCAGTTATTTACCTTCTGACAAATTTTATTTACATAAAAATACTGCCTCTTGCAGGTTCTCCTGACGGACCTGATGTTTTAAGCAGAGGTATACAATTCGCAACGGATGACAGAGTGGCAACATCAGCTATGTTCGTTGTTTTCGGGGATTATGCTGCAATAATCATGGCCTTGTTTATTATGGTAAGCACCTTT
Organism: uncultured Rikenellaceae bacterium; assembly: GCA_964557905.1. GTDB lineage: Bacteria > Bacteroidota > Bacteroidia > Bacteroidales > VadinHA17 > LD21. Next base: position 1,462 of record CAZLCF010000188.1, read on the forward strand.
GGCTGTAATCACGGCCTGATTCTCGCTGGTCCGAGAGTTTATTATGCCATGGCCAGGGATGGCCTCTTCTTTAAAAAAGTGGGTGAAATAAATAAGTTCGGTGTACCTGGATTCGCAATTGCAGTACAGGGAGTATGGTCTGTATTACTTTGTCTGTCAGGCACATACAGTGATCTGCTTGATTATGTGATCTTCGCGGTTCTCATATTCTTTACTCTTACAATCCTGGCTATTTTTGTCCTGCGCGTTAAACAACCCGATATTCCGCGACCATATAAGGCATTCGGATATCCGGTTATTCCGGCAATATATATTCTGACCACTGTAACCATTATGGTAATCCTGCTTATCTATAAACCAGACTATACATTCCCTGGTCTGATAATAGTTATCCTCGGGATACCGGTTTACTACCTGTGGAGAAAACATTCAGGGTATACCGCACAGACCAGGGATAAGGATCCGCAGTAAACTTCATTCGACGTGCAATTGGTTGAAAAACAATGCTTCCGGAAAGATTCATAGAAAGAATTAAAAACCAGGGATATACTGATGCGGAAAGACTTATAAAAGCACTCGGAGAGCCGTCTCCGGTTAGTATCCGGACCAATACGGGTAAATGGGATATGGTACCCGTTAAATGTGAGCCTGTTCCGTGGTGTAAAAATGGATTTTATCTTGAAAAACGCCCTTCTTTTACTCTTGATCCGCTCTTCCATGCAGGCTGTTATTATCCACAGGAGGCTTCCGGCATGTTCATGGAACAGGTTTATAAACAGGCAGTTGGAGATCTGAAGGATATCAGGGTACTTGATCTTTGCGGAGCACCGGGAGGCAAAAGCACCCACCTGTCGTCATTAACAGGCAAGGATGGTTTACTTGTGGCAAATGATGTCATAAGGTCGAGGGCTTCAACTCTCGCAGAAAACCTGACAAAGTGGGGATTGTCAAATACTATTGTAACACAATGCGATCCTTCTGAATTCAGCAGGCTTCCGGGATTTTTTGATCTTATACTCATTGACGCCCCATGCTCAGGAGAAGGAATGTTCCGCGATCAGATCGCTGTAAAAGAATGGTCAAAAGAAAATGCTGCCCTCTGTTCAGACCGGCAGAAAAGAATATTGACTGATGCCTGGCCCGCCCTGAAAGAGAATGGGATCCTCATTTACAGCACCTGTACATTTAATCCGGATGAAAATGAAAAGAACATAAAATGGTTCGCAGAAAAACACGAAGCAGAATCAATAGCTTTAGATGTATCAGGTTATGAAGGCATTACAGAAATTGATTACAATGGCATATGGGGCTATGGATTTTATCCGGGAAATACAAGAGGAGAGGGGCTTTTTATCTCTGTTATCAGGAAGACAGGAGAAAATGAAATAATTCATCGGGGAAAATCACAGGACAGTAATGGTAAGCCAGGTAAAAATGAGAAAAAAATTGCAGCTGAAATGACTCATTTTCAGGAAGACAGTCTTATTAAGATAAATGATGATATAATCTCAATACCCTGCAGTTACAATGAGTATTTCCTGTTTTCAAAGTTTTTTAAAATAATCAAGCCGGGAACAAAAATATGTGCTGTGAAAAGGAAGAACTACATCCCTTCACATGAACTTGCCATGTCGGTATTCTTGCGAAAAAGTGTATTTACTACACTTAATCTTGATCTGAAAGAGGCATTGAGCTATCTGCGACGGGAGAATATATCAACAACCAATGCTGCAGGAGGCTGGATCATGGCATCTTATAATGGTATAAACCTGGGATTTCTGAATAATATAGGTAACAGGATGAATAACAATTACCCTGTTGAATGGCGTATAAGAATGAAAGCACCTGATAAGGGGAATGAGAATTTAATAAAATGGAATGGTCTCAGATTTCTGAAAAATGGATCGTGAATTTCAGATTTTCATAAAGCCTGCAGGCTCTTCATGCAACCTTCGTTGCAGCTATTGCTATTATCTCGGGAAAAAAGATCTTTATCCCGGCGCCGGTTCACACCGGATGACAGACGAAATTCTTGAAAAATATATTGCTCAGCATATAGAAGCATCCACAGAACAGGTCATTATTTTCTCATGGCACGGAGGGGAGCCGACACTTGCAGGAATTGATTTTTTCAGAAAAGCCGTTAAGCTTCAGGAGAAACATTTACCTGCCGGATATAAAATCATTAACGGAATTCAGACTAACGGAACTCTTCTTGATGATAACTGGTGCAGGTTCCTTTCGTCTGAGAATTTCCTTGTGGGTATCAGCATAGACGGTCCGCAGGAATTTCATGACAAATATCGACTCTCAGCAGAAGGCGGATCAACATTCACGCATGTTATGCATGGGTATGAGCTCCTGAAGAAGCATGAGATAACTTCTGAAATATTGTGTGTGCTGAATTCTTTTAATACAGGACATCCGCTGGCTGTTTATGATTTTTTCAGGGGACTTGGTGCTGAATATATAACATTCCTTCCGCTGGTTGAGCCTCGAACGAATTCAGGTTCAGTAGTAAGTCCTGATTCAGTCGATGCGCTTGAATACGGGAATTTCCTTATAAAGGTCTTCGATGAGTGGGTGGCAAAGGATATAGGCAAAGTCAGGATTCAGATCTTTGAAGAAGCTGCCCGGACAGCATTCAGGCAGGAACATACTCTCTGTATATTTAAAGTCAGCTGCGGCGGTGTCCCGGTGATTGAACATAATGGCGATTTCTATTCATGTGACCATTTTGTTGATAAGGAACATCTCCTGGGAAATATTAAGGAAATCTCACTTACTGAACTTCTTGACTCACCGGAACAAAAAGCTTTCGGACAGTCTAAATCTTCCAGGCTTCCCGAATTTTGCAGGGAATGTGATGTTATTGAAATGTGCAACGGAGAATGCCCCAGGAACAGATTTATTTATACTCCCGACAGAAAGCAGGGATTAAATTATTTATGTCCCGGGTACAAACTCTTCTTTAATCACTGCCGGCCATTCATTGAAGCACTCAGGCTGACCTGGCTCAACCAGCAACAAGCAACCAGCAGCCAGTAATCAGTAATCAGGGACTCTCTTATTTCAGCTTCTCCTTAAAAAAGGCTACAGTTCTTTGCCATGCCAGCGCAGCTGCTTCTGCGTTATAACGACCCTGATTTGTGTCGTTATTGAAACCATGGCCGGTACCGGGATAGGAAAATATCTGGTACTCCTTATTATTGTTTTTTAGTGCCTCCTCAAAAGCTGCAATACCTGCATTGATCCCTGCATCATTTTCTGCATAATGAGCCATTATGGGAGCTTTTATTCTAGCGACATCCTCAGCAGAGGGCTGCCTTCCATAGTAGGGAACAGCGGCATTCAGGTCAGGTGAATTCACAGCGACCTGGTTGGTCATTGCACCGCCCCAGCAGAAACCGGTACAGCCAACCTTCCCATTGGACTTTGGATGTGTCTTTAGATATTTTACGGCTGCCACGAAGTTTTTCGTTGTCTCATCGCTGTTCAGCTTTTTAAAAAGCTCTCCGACATTTGTGATGTCTTCCGGTGTGCCGCCAACCGGCGAAAGTGCATCCGGAGCAAGAGCAAGGAAGCCCTCCTTCGCCATCCTCCTTGTAACATCCTGAATATGAGGAACTAATCCTCTGTTTTCATGAATAACTATAACTGCAGGGAATTTTTTGCCTTTCCGGGGTCTGGCAAGGTATGCCCGCATTTCACCGGTTTCACCGGGATATTTGATAAATTCTGTTATCAGAGCAGATTCTTTTTCAGGTTTGCCTGCTGCAAATAATTCATTATCTTCCAGGACGGGTATCAATGCCAGAGCGGCAGCCGTACTCCCTGCAATCATTGCCAGTCTTTTTACAAAATCCCGGCGCGATGTTCGCCCTTCCCTGTAATCTTCAAATAAATCTGAAATATGCTTCTCCATACTTTTTATTTATAAAGTGAAACAATATCCATACAAAGTTCAATTTACAAAAAAAATCATAAAATTCTCCTTTTTTAGAACTGAAGTATTAGTTTCGCTTTTAGAATAAATTCGAAAATCGGCTTTTTATGAAAAAGGATATTGAGATTGCCCAGGAGGCACAGATAAAACCAATAGTAGAAATAGCGAAGAAGCTAGGTATTCCAAAGGACGAACTGGAACTGTATGGCAAGTATAAAGCCAAGATCCCTCTTCATTTCATTGATGAAGAGAAGGTCAAGAATGCAAAGCTGATCCTTGTAACAGCTATAACCCCGACTCCAGCCGGTGAAGGAAAAACCACAACCTCAATAGGACTGGCTCAGGCTCTTAACCGGATCGGAAAGAAAACAATCGTGGTGTTGCGCGAGCCTTCTCTCGGACCCGTGTTCGGAATAAAGGGAGGTGCTGCAGGTGGCGGTTATTCGCAGGTGATACCCATGGAGGACATAAATTTGCATTTTACAGGAGATATGGCGGCGATCGAAAAAGCACATAACCTTCTTGCATCTCTCATCGATAATAATATTCAATCAAAAGAGGGGAGTCTGGGAATCGATCCCAGAACAATTGAATGGAAGAGAGTCACCGATATGAATGAACGTTCTCTGAGAAATATTGTAATAGGTCTGGGCGGGACCACTGAGGGGATCCCCCGGCAATCAGGGTATAATATAACAGCCGCATCAGAGGTTATGGCAGCCCTTTGTCTGTCAATAAGCCTTATGGACCTTAAAGAGAGACTTGGCAATATCTTCATTGGTTATACTTATGATGACAAGCCCGTTTTTGCACGAGACCTGAAAGCCCAGGGTGCTATGGCCGCACT
>CAZLCF010000189.1:0-6214 GCA_964557905.1 uncultured Rikenellaceae bacterium
TCAAAATAAATAACGCTCCGCTAACACGGACAATGATTTTTTGTTTGTTACGGTTTTTGCACTTTGCATATATCTGAAATTTTCCCGGTTTTTCAGGAAAGGACAATTTAAAATAGTATTAAAACATGGACTTTTGTCAGCAAATCCATCAACAACCTTTAATAATAATTATCCGGATGATTGATTATTAATGAATTGCAATTAAAGTTTCAGGTGCTATTAGGGATTTATGATATATGTTGATATAAGCGTAGCATTTCGTGATAAATAATATACACACATGGGAGAAAGAGCAAACCTTTCTTACTATTCATTTAGTGAAGAAAAAAAACTATACCATGTGTTGACTCGTAAAAATTTCGTAATTTGATTAAATAACTTATCTGTAACTTATGACAAAAAAAAGACAGGTTATCTGGATGACGAAAAAAAACTTGCTGCCTATTGTTATTGGGCTTGTGGGAATACTCTGTTTGATATCTTGTCAAACCTCTAAAAATAAGGACCTTGCTATTATTGACATGCACTTGCACTCTTGGCCTGCAAGGTATATGGGTGAATCAGGCATACCCAATCCAATCACAGGAAGACCATCCTCTTCGACAAGTGACGAGGCAATTATGGAGGCAACTCTAGCGGAAATGCGCCGTTACAATATTACTTTAGCTGTAACGAGTGGACCTTTAGAGGTTTTATATCGCTGGAAATCTAAAGAACCTGAACGCATAATAGGAGGAGTACATTTCGATGAAGTAACTTTACTTCCAGATGTGGAGCAATTACGGGAGCAATTTACTGATGGCCGACTTGGAGTACTTGGAGAACTGGTAACGCAACATGCCGGACTTATTCTCACCGATTCGCTATTTGAACCATACCTGGCTCTTGCTGAAGAGCTGGATATACCGGTAGGAGTTCATACAGGTCTTGGGCCTGCGGAAACACCATATACATGTTGTCCTAAATTCCGTGTAATCTATGGCAATCCTATTCTTCTTGAAGAAGTCCTGGTGAGACATCCAAAGCTGAGATTATACATTATGCATGGTGGTTGGCCGTACTTGGAAGAAACAAAGGCAATTATGTCTGTCTATCCGCAAGTGTATGCTGATCTTGCAACTATTAACTGGATCATCCCACGGGAAGAATTCCATGAATATCTCAAAGATTTGATTAGAGCAGGTTTTGGAAAACGATTAATGTTTGGATCCGATCAAATGGTGTGGCCGGAGGCTATTAGCATGGCCATTGAAGGAATTGAATCAGCAAAGTTTCTCTCCAAAGAAGAAAAGCGTGACATTTTTTACAACAATGCTGTGCGCTTCCTGAAGTTGAAGGATACTGTGGATTAGTCTCCAATATACTTCATCACCAATTCCGTCATCCTTTTAAAAACAAAATCCCGCAAAGTGTAAAAGCTGCTCTAATTAATCACAATCTGCCAGTAAGATTTAAATATACATATACCACTAAACAATAAACACTTAACTCCGGCTTTTAGTGGTCAATATGATCCGGCCAACTATGGCCAAGGCTACTGGTCTTTCCAGTAATAAACCTAACAGGATTTGGAACCAGTCTATAATATGTTTCTGAAAAGAAATTTAGTTAATCTAAATAAATGCTAACTTACAGTTCAGTTTTGACTGATTTTCATCATTAATAACCTTAAATCTTGTATTTATGAACAAGATCTTTCTGTCGGTTCTCGTAATCTTATTTGCGCTGACAAGCTGTAATAGCTCTACTTCCACGAAAAAAGGGCTTACACATGAACAGATTATAGCAAATGCAACTCGAAGTGAAAAAAATGGATGGATTGCAATACATCTTGAAGGAGCACCTAAAATTATTGGTTATCAGCATGGATATCTTCTTGCTGATGAGATAATTGATTTGCGGGGTGCGTTGAAAGTACTGAATGAAAATGCCACCGGCAAGAATTGGGATTTTTACAGGAATGAGTCATACAAAATTTTCTGGTTAAAAATACCCGCAGAGTACCAGGAAGAGATCAATGGCATTGTAACAGGCGTAAATGCAAAACTTGGGGAAAATAAAATTGACATAAAAGATCTCGTTGCTATGAATTCAATCCTCGAAATGGCAGGTTATTTTGTTCCGTGGCTTGAAAATCAGGAGAATCCATCACCTCCGGAACATTGTAGTGCATTTGCTGCTACAGGTTCATGGACAACTGATGGCAAAATCGTAATGGCGCATAATAACTGGAGTGAGTATATAATAGGCGAAAGATGGAATATCATTATGGATATTATTCCTGAAAAAGGGAACAGAATATTCATGGATGCATTACCAGGATTTATTCACAGCGGTGATGATTTCAATATTAACAGTGCTGGATTAATTGTTACAGAAACCACAATTTCTCTCTTCAAAGGATTCGACACAACAGAAGTGGCTGAATTTGTAAGGGCTCGCAAGGCAATTCAATATTCGTCATCAATCGATGAATGGGTCGCTATAATGGAAAATAAAAACAATGGCGGATATGCGAATGACTGGCTTATTGGTGACAATAAAACCGGAGAGATTGCACGCCTTGAGCTTGGACTGAAAAATCATTTTCTTGAACGGACAAATGATGGATATTTTGTCGGAGCAAATTTCCCAGTAAACGAAAAGCTTATTAAAGAAGAGACATCTTTTGATCCTTCATCACCTGATGAATCCCCGAATATGCGTCGTCTCAGATGGGATGTACTAATGAAGGAGTATAAGGGAAAAATAAATATTGAATCGGCAAAGTCATTTATAAGTGACCATTACGATATGAAGCGTAAACTGGATAAGGCAGGCCGCTTTTCACTCTGTGGTCATCTGGATGAGGACGACGCAGGAACTACTGGAATAAGCTGGGAAGCAGCTCATTATCTGGCTGGTGCAGTCCAGGGGAAAGCAACTGACAGCAACCTGGCCAGTAACATGCAGTTCTGGGCAATTATGGGACACCCCTGCGGTCAGCCATTTATTGCAAAGAACTTCCTTGACGCTCATCCCGAATATAATTTTCAGAAAGAATTCCTTAGAGACATGCCAGGTCAGGTATGGACTTTATTTACAAAAACAACAAAATAAATACTAACAAATACCTTCTCTGCCAGCATAGAATTACAGGCTAACAAACATATATTTATTTGATTTTTTGCACGCTGCAAAATCCTTCAACAAATCCGTCACTAAGGAAATTTAGATGAAGCTGAAGAAAAATATTTATTTTACCTGGCAGAAATAAATTGACTTTGAACCTGCAATAATTTTCTTTGATTATTTGTACGACTGCAAAAACCGGACATATTGACCAAATTTGGCTGGTCAGACTACAACCAACATAAATAACTAAACGACAACCACTTAACTCTGACCGGGGATGGTTAATTTATTCTGGCTAAGGGTGATCAAGGCTAATGATTCTTCCACTATAACTCTTTCTCAAAGATCCTGTACTTCCTCAATGGCTTTGCATTGAGTTTATGAATAGCATTATTCATTGGGGCATTATCTTCAAGAACATAGTTGATTTCCATCCAGGTTTCAGGTGTATAGAGCGACTCACACAGAGCACGATACAAAAGACTGTCAATACCTTTCCCATGATATTCAGGAATAACTCCAAGGGCAAAAAGACGGTAATTACGTAGTTTTGGTATTCCAAGGAGAAGCTTAAGCCATCCGAATGGAAACAGATGCCCATTCAAACCTTTCAATATCCGGTTTATATCAGGAAGAGTAATCGCAAATCCGATAGGTTTACCTTCCGGATCTTCAGCAAAAATTACTCCTTTTGGCTGAATAATTGGCTTCAGATCACGCGCAACAGCTTCTGCTTCTTCCTTTGTCACCGAGGTATAACCCCAATTGTTGATAAGGCTCCTGTTAGACAGATCAATAACATTCTGTACATCTTCATCATAGTTCTTCATATCAACCTGACGGACATGTACCCCATATCGCTTTACAACATCATCGGTAAGAGTCATTATTCTATCGGGTATGGTGTAACCATCCTTTATTGAAATATAATAAACCAATAGATCCTTGACCTTTTCCAAGCTAAAAGATACCATATGATCAATATAATAAGATGGATTATAGGGTGCCATCACCACCGGTGATGGGGTGAAGCCCTCCACAACCAGTCCCCACTCCTGCGATACAAAGCTCCATGGCCCTCTCATTTTTGTCATTCCCATATTCCTGAGCCAGGTTGCAGCGGTCTCAAAGAGCACGGAAGAGGCTGTTATATCTTCAATACATTCGTAATAACCGAATAATCCTATCGGTTCTTTCCACGTCTCCAGAGCCAGTCTGTCAATGAAAGCGGCGATACGTCCTATTGCCTTTTCATTTTCCTCAAGAAGGAACAGTGCATATTCACAATGACGAAGCGTTGGATTACGCTTCATATCAAACTGATTGAATTGCTCATCCAATAACGGAGGCACCCATATCGGATCATTTTTATATAGTTTGTAAGGAAGACCAATGAATCTTTTCAGATCAGATTTTGTAGTAACCGGGTGTATATTCATTTTTTCTTTTTCTTATACATTGATGATGTCATTTTCCCTGGTGCTGTATGTGGTTTTCTGTGTTATAAATATACAATATAAAGCAACCTGATCTGATAAGCAATAATAAATGCAAAATGAAGAAGAATTTAATCTTTGTGTCACTATTGTTATTAACTGCAGAATGTACAAATTCTCCACAAGCGGAATCCTTAGTTCCAGTTAACGCATATCTGGACCAGAAAACACCGGGAGATTTACCGGAAGTCTTTGCCCCGGAAATTGTCTCAACAGGTATGTTTACGCGCGACATAGCCATGACACCTGATGGCAAGGAGATCTATTTTTGCATTTCCCTCGCTAATTATACCTTTGCTACTATCCTGGTAACCAAAGAGATAAATGGTAAATGGACTCAGCCTGAAGTGATGGAACATATGAGGAATCCCAAATATATGAATCTGGAACCTTGCATATTTCCTGATGGGAAAAAATTCTTTTTTCTTTCAAACCGGCCTGATCTGACAAGGAATGAAACTGCAGGAGATGAAGATATCTGGGTGATGGATAGAATTGGCAATGAATGGAGCGAACCTTATAATCTTGGTGAACCCGTCAATTTTGAATCTTCAGAATTCTTCCCTTCTGTTACAAAAGAGGGTACTCTTTATTTTACGAGATCTGAAAAAGAAAGCCGCGTTAATTATATTTTTCGTTCTAAATTGATTGACGGAAAATATCAGGAACCTGAAAAGCTTCCGCCTCAGGTAAACTCCGGATTGACTCAGTATAATGCTTTTATTGATCCTGACGAAAAGTATTTAATAGTCCCGGTGAATGGGAGAAAAGATACTTTTGGAAGTACTGATTATTACCTGGTATACCGGAATCCTGACGATACATGGACCGAACCCATTAATATGGGGAATAAAATAAATACAGTAAGTGGTCTTGAATTTTCACCATACGTATCTCCCGATGGTAAGTACTTCTTCTTCATGTCATCAAGGATACCTGAGAAGGAAAAATGGCCAAAGGAACTGACCTTTTCACTTTTGTGTCAAACAACCTCCAGGTGAAAAAACCGGACAGCTTGACCACATTTGGCCGGTCAGATTACACTTAACATATATAACTAAACAACAAATACTTAACTCCGGCTTTTCTATTAAATTCATTGATTGAACTTGCTAAAGAGGCTAAGACAAAGCAATTGAATCTTTATATAAATATTTTAAACTCAGAATATGAAGATCTGATTAAAATTGCCAAAGCAGGTGAAAAATATGTTACATTTATTTTTGCTTGAAAAGTACTGAATATTATAATTTAACAATTCCATCAACAATTCCATCAACAATTCCGTCACTCTTTGAATCAAAAAATCCCGCAAGTTATTGATCTTACGGGATTTGCGGTTTTAGGGATGTGGTGCCTCCAGCCCCATAAAAGATGGAAACCTGAAAGCCCCGGAAGCTCCTCCGGGATATTTATTGACTGATTAGTATGGTTAATTAAAATGAATAACTCAAGTCATAAATACAATATATTGAATATCACGTTAATAAAAAAATCATTTAGCGATAAATATCCTGATTTTTTCTTAGTCTAAATATTATATTTGTACCCTGATTATAAATCATAAATTTTGGACTATGCAAGTTACCGTAACCAGAAAGGAT
>CAZLCF010000190.1:0-6213 GCA_964557905.1 uncultured Rikenellaceae bacterium
AATGAGTGTGATCTCTTCTGCATCATCAGTCTGCCGGGTGGAGTATTCGTAAATGCCGGAGCCGGTGTCAAAACCGATCTGCTGTTTTTCAGGAAAGGAAAGCCGACAGAAAAAGTCTGGTACTATGATATGACTCTTGGCGATGACTTCAAACCCAGAAAAGTAAATAAAGGTAATCCGCTGGAATATAGACACTTCAGCGATTTCCTGTACAGGTTGAGACTGCCTGATGGTAATCCGGAAAAAATCAGTGAACGAAGCTGGTATGTTACCAGAAAAGAGATAGAAGAGAAGGAATATGATCTGAAAGCAGTAAATAATAATGCGCCCGATTTCTCTGATAAAAGAACAACAAGGGAATTATATCGGATAATCAAAGAATCCCAGAAAGAAATTCAGAAGAGTCTTTCAGAATTAATGAAAGAGTAATTTAATTCAGATTTATTATGCAAATTGAATTATACGAAATGTATAATACAAAATGTATAATTCAATAAAATAGCTTATATTTGCAATTGATAAATTAAATCATTTAGCTATGGTTGAACGTAATCCATTTATTATCAGCGGATATTATGGTCCTGACCTTTTCTGTGATCGTGAAGACGAGACCCGGACATTAATCAGTAATGCAGAAAACGGCGTAAATACGACCCTGGTTTCAATTCGCCGGATGGGGAAAACAGGTCTTATATTGCACACGATACAAAAACTTTCAGATAATAAAAGTCATATATGTATTTATGCTGATATTTATGCGACCCAGAATCTGCAGGAATTCACAAATAAGATTGGAAGCGCTGTAATCAGCGCATTTCCACCCAAAAACTCTGCGGGAAAGAAGCTTATGGATCTTATAAAAAGATTGCGTCCGGTGATGACCTACGACGCTCTGTCAGGACAACCCCAGATCTCTTTTACTTTTGCTTCACGGCAGCAGTATGAGCAATCGCTGGAAAGCCTTTTGAGGTTTGTGGATTCACAAAACCGGCCGATACTCCTGGCAATAGACGAATTCCAGCAGATAACCAGATTTCCCGAAAAAAACATGGAGGCCCTTTTAAGAAGCTATCTGCAGACATTGAAAAATGTAAATATGATTTTCAGCGGAAGCAGCCAGCATTTATTGTCAGAAATATTCAGTGAAGTTAATCGTCCTTTCTTTGCAAGTACTCAATTCCTGTATTTAAATGAGATAAACCGCGATGCTTATATGAATTTTATCGTGGAAACCTTCAAAAGGTATCATGTTAATATTCACAATGATGCACTAAACTATATTATAGATTTCAGCAGACTTCATACTTTCTATACACAAAGCATCTGCAACAGGCTGTTTGCCTCAGGAATGAAGAATATAACATCAGAAATCGCTCGAACAATCTGTCTCAGGTTAATTACAGAACATGAACAGCTTTTCTTTCAATACAGGAACCTTCTTACACCGATACAATGGAATCTCCTGAAGGCTGTAGCCAAAGAAGGGAAAGTGTACCAGCCGAATTCAAAAAAATTTATTGAAAACCATAATTTAGGAATTCCTGCCAATATTCAGCGTGCTATTGAATCCCTGCTCATTAAAGAAATGATCTATAAAGGGAATGATAGTAACGGAAAATTCTATTCTGTCTATGACCTTTTTCTTTCAAAGTGGATGGAATCACTTGACTAAGTAATCCTGAAAAGGGCCACTTGTAATAATTAACTATGTTCTAAACCTTTTGTTTCTACTTTGCGTATTCTACCGGATGATTCAACAGGATATGCTGCGTAGCTGTCAGAGTGTTTTGAATCTGAGCCGCAGGCTGTTGCTTACTACGCTCACTGAACTCAAAGCCATTGCTGCTCCGGCGATCATGGGATTGAGAAGAAAACCGGTAAATGGGAATAATACCCCGGCCGCTATCGGGATACCTATGATATTGTAGATAAATGCCCAGAAGAGATTCTGTCTGATTGTCCTGACTGTTTGTTTTGAAAGTTTTATCGCTTGCGGAATCTTTCTGAGATCAGATGAAATGATGGTCATTTTGGCAACATCCATTGCAATATCAGAACCTTTACCCATAGCAATGCTTACATCGGCCTGAGCTAATGCCTGCGAGTCATTTATCCCGTCGCCCGCCATTGCAACCGTCTTACCCTGCTGCTGAAGCTGCCTGATAAAGTCAAACTTTACCTGAGGCAAAGCTTCCGCCTGATAGCTATCAATGCCGGCTTCTGATGCAATTGACTTTGCAGCAGCCTCATTGTCACCGGTCAGCATATGTACTTCAATACCAAGGTCATGCAGATTTTTAATTGCATCCACCGAGGAGTCTTTGATCCTGTCAGTCACTGATATTACTGCAAGAACCTGTTCAGAATCTGTAAAATATGAAATTGTATTGGCTTCATTCTGCCATTTATCTGAGTACTCAGTCAGTTCATTATTGATGGAAATTCTTTTTTCATCCAGAACTCTTTTGTTGCCGATAAAATATTCTTCCTGGTCAACAATTGCTCTGACTCCCATACCGGTAATGCTTTCGATATGTACTGATAAGAGGTTACCTTTTATACCATCATTTTCAAGATAACGAACCACAGGTTCTGCCAGGGGATGCTCACTGCTTTTCTGGATGGCAAAAAGGATGCTGCTGTTTTTTTCAATATCAGCTTTTTTGTCCCACATTATACCTTTTACAGCAGGTTCCCCCATTGTTATTGTTCCCGTTTTATCCAAAACAACTGCATTTACTTTATGTGCAATCTCCAAACTTTCAGCATCCTTGATCAGGATGCCATTATCTGCACCTTTACCAATGCCTACCATTATTGCCGTGGGGGTGGCAAGACCGAGAGCACATGGACAGGCTATTATCAGAACGGTCACAATTGCTAAAAGACTGTGAATCAGTGCATTTTCTGTGCCTGAAATATACCATGCCACTCCGCTGACAAGGGCAATTAAAATGACAACCGGAACAAATATTCCGGCAATTTTATCCACAAGATGCTGAACAGGAGCCTTGCTTCCCTGGGCTTCCCTGACCATTTTAATGATCTGTGCAAGGAGAGTATCGTCGCCCGTTTTTTCAGCCCGGAACTTAAAGCTTCCTTTCTGATTTATTGTCCCGGCAAATACCCTGGACTGTACTGTCTTCTCCACAGCCAGGGGCTCCCCGGTGATCATGCTTTCATCGACAAATGAACTGCCGGTTGTTATGATACCATCAACAGGTATCTTATCGCCTGGCCTCACAAGCAAAGTATCTTCCGGCATGACATTGCTCACCGGAATCTCTTTTTGTTCTCCGTCAGGCAATACTGCAATAACCGTTTTAACCTGAAGGCCGATCAGTTTTTTCAGAGCGGAAGATGTATTTGATTTTGCCTTCTCTTCAAGCAATTTCCCAAGCAGGATAAAAGTAATTATCACTGCAGACGCTTCAAAATATACGTGACTCTGTATTCCTTCCTTTTCAAACAGATGAGGAAAAAGTGTAACGAATGTGCTGTATAGGAATGCAATACCGGTGCTTAACGCAACAAGGGTATCCATATTTGCGGAACGGTGTTTCAGCTGCTTTAAGGCTCCAACCGGAAACTGCCTTCCAAACCAGAACACAACAGGTATTGCAAGAAACATCATTATATAGCTGGCATAGGGAATATACGTCAGGAACATGGAAATAATTACCAGCAGTATACTGAAAGAAGCTGCACCTGCTGTATTGATCCCGATTTTTTTTAAATACTGCTGTTGTGCTTCCTCTTTTAGCTCCTGGCTGTTTACTTCATCTATGATTATGTCATAACCGATAGACCGGACCGCCTTTTTAATTTCTAAAGGAGTGATCACTTCCGGTAGAAATTCGATCTTCAATGAGTTATCGGCAAAATTCACTGATGCGCTCTTTATTCCGGGTAAAGTCTTAACAAAAGACTCTACGCGTGATGCGCATGAGGCACACGACATTCCTGTTACCGGGTATGTTTTTGTTATTATCAATTTATATAATATTACAAAGATCTAACATATGAGCAGCAAAAAAGTTAAGTGCTATAAACCATCCATATACATCCGTTTTCAAATTGTTCCGATTTCTTAAGTCGGAGTTTAAAATTTCCCGTGACATCTGAAAACATGGGATAGCATTTTTCTCCTACCACCAAAGGATGAATAAGAAGGCTTAACTCATTTACAATTCCAAGATTCAATAGAATATTACCAAGGATCCGGCCGGTATCTGTCAGTATTCGTATAATTCCAAATTTCTCACGCAGCCCGTCAACTGCCATGTTAAGATCCACTTTATCTTTCCCGGTGATGATGAAATTATAATTTCTCTCTTTCAGGTGCACCAGGTAATCGGCCGGCGTGGTCTCAGAAACGAGAATGATCACATCCCTGCAATATTCAAATCTGCGGCAGGTATGAAGCATGCCCTTCAGCTTGCCGCCCGAATCGACTATTACCCACCATGGAAAAGATTTGTCACGTTGAGGTTGTTCAAAGTCAGAAGGCATCTCATCAGGAATTCCTTCGCCGAACATTTCGTTGCCCTTAATAATTGTCTCAGAACCAATAAGATGAGCATCAGGCTTATATCCTCCTGCTATTCTGTAATGGAGATCCATGTCAGGCATAAAGCCAGTGAGTGAATTATCGAGACTGACTGAGTTGTGGATAATGATTTCGGATTTCATTTATAATTCAAGTTTAGCCAATCCTTTCTCTGTACCAAACCAGACATTGTTTTTTGAATCGATAAAAATTCTATTTACCTGGTTATTAGGTAATTCGGGTTTCTCATAGTAAAACCAGTTAGTTCCGTCAAACCTGCATGCTCCCTGGTCAATGGTTCCAAACCATACATTTCCTTTTTTATCTTCGCAGATATTTATTATTTCATTGAAATAAGTATATTTTTCTTTTTCAGTGATTTTTACCGGTTTCCCATTTTCATAGAAGTATAATCCTCCACCGGTACCCTTGGCTTCGATCCATACTGTATTCTTTGAATCGACAAATGCAATTACCGGCTCATGAGTATATTCACCTTTTTCAGCCCAGAGTGTAATGACTGAAAGAGAACCTACATCATATGTCACGAACCTCTTCCCGTCAAATATGGAATAGTGTCTGCGAAAATGGCCGAACCAGTAATTTCCATCCTTGTCTTTGGCCCAGGAAAGAGCAGCTTTGAAGGCGAGACCGGAACTTTCATCAAATTGAGTGACTCCCTTATCGTTATATTTAAAGATCCCGCGTTCGTACATGAACCATATATCATGGTTATTATCTTCAAAAAACTGTGGTGCCGTGAAACGCGCAATTTTTATCTCATCAATGATTTGCCATTTCTCATCTTTCAAAAGACATACACCATTTGCCGTACCACACCACATTCTGCCTCTCGAATCCTCAAAGAAAGAAAAAACGGCATCTGAAGCCAGTCCATCCTTTTTTGTATAATATTTCCATTGTGCCCCATCATAGATACATATCCCGTTTCCTTCAGCTGTAATTCCGGTTTTACCTGTGCCAATCCAGATCCTGTTTTTTGAATCGATAAATACTGTTTTCAGATTTTGAAATGATAATCCGTTTTTCTTATTGAATTCCTTTATGCTGTTGCCGATGATCAGATAAGCCCCGTCATCGCTGGATGCGACCCATATATTTCCGTTTTTATCCTCGGTAATATCATTTACCCCTTTTCCTTCCAGGAAATAGGACCATTTCTGTGAGTAAGCGCTGAAAACTGTTATCATCAGCATCAGAAATAAAAAGCATATTTTTTTCATATGGATATTTTTTAAATAAGTCAGGATAAAATCAATAATGAATTGAAAACGAACTCTTTATCAAATTTACGAATTGTATTATATTAAGTACAGGATTTTTTAAGAAAAAATATGAGGAGATTCTTCGCTTCACTTCGTTCCGCTCAGAATGACAGGCATTTTTGATGTTGGAGAGAGGGGAGAATGGCGGCTGACCCGCCATTCTCCCCTCTCTCCTGCAAAACTCCTGAAACCTCTGTCATTCCGAACGAAGTGAGGAATCTCCTGCACATAATGAGTAACAAAATAAATAACACAAATTATTGAAAATCAGTGAGTACATCCGGAATTCTCAAATAAATATGATTTTTTCGAAAAAAAATTCAAAAAAAGCTTGTATTATTAAAAAATAATATTTTATATTTGCAATATATAAGTAAC
>CAZLCF010000191.1:0-6204 GCA_964557905.1 uncultured Rikenellaceae bacterium
GTTATTCCTGTAAATATAAGCGTGTTCATTAATATTATTAACAATCAAATCCAGATCGCCATCATTATCAAGATCGGCGTAAGTAGAGCCATTTGAATAAGACCGGGTTTTAAAACCCCATAATCTGGCCATATTCGAAAATGTGAGATCGTGGTTGTTTTTGTAGATATAATTGACATTCGGATACAATGGCATTTTCTCGTACAGTACTTTATCCGGAACATCGCTGTTATCCTTTGAAGGGAGATATCTGTTCCCCCCGGTTAGAAACTTAACATAGTCCAGATCATTTGCTCTCCGGTAGATACCGTTCGTTATGAAAAGATCTTTCCATCCGTCATTATCAACATCACAAAACAAAGGTGACCAGCTCCAGTCTGTTGAGTAGACCCCGGCCAATAATCCGATCTCGCTGAACAGATTACCGCCTAAATTGAGTTGGAGCGTATTCCGCACAAATTGATAATAATAGCCAAAATCCAGTTTTATTTTTGAGAGCTCATAATCATCTTCACCCCCTGATTGTTTCCGTATTTTTTCTTCATCAGGCAGCATATCCAGAACCATCACATCCAGCAGGCCATCGTTATTGATATCTCCAATATCATTGCCCATTGATGATCTGCTGGTATGAGCAAAACACTCTTTCATCCGCTCAGAAAAAGTGCCATTGCCATTATTGAAATATAAATAATCATCTTCATGGAAATCGTTCGACACAAAAATATCCGGATAGTCGTCATTGTTAATATCAGAAATATTTACTCCCAATCCGTAACCGATCTGGCTGCTGAATATGCCTGCCTGTTGGGATATGTCATGGAAACTGTGACTTCCATCTGCCTCATCATGTCTGAATAATCTGTCACCTGCCAGAGAATCCTGTTCAAAGCGTAGCGAAGCATAGCCATAACTGCGTGAAGTATGAACTGAATGGTTAAGAAGGTACATATCAAGATCTCCGTCCAGATCGAAATCAAAAAATGCTGCCTGTGTTGAAAAGCCTTGAAAATCGAGACCGTAATCATGTGCCTCGTCTTTGAATGTAAGGTTACCCTGGTTGATGAATAATTGATTCCTCCCCTGAAAACTTTTATAATTACCAACCTGGCAAACATAAATGTCAAGAAAACCATCACCATTCACATCAGCCATGGTAACGCCGGTTTTCCAATTGCCTGTTCCTGTAATTCCTGCTGCATCAGTGATGTCTTCAAATTTCAGATTTCCCTTGTTCAGGTATAATTTATTTGATTCCTGATTTGAAGTGAAGTATAAGTCAATCAGTCCATCGTTATTGATATCTCCGGCGGCGACCCCTGCACCATTATTGAAATAAAGATATTCTATGATATTGAATTTCTCGTCTTCTGTCAGTTGGTTTTTAAAATCAATATTTGTAGCAGAAGGTGGTAATAAAGAAAACAAAGTATCTCCTTTATTTCCATCAGGTTTACAGGAAGTAACAAATAAGAATACTAACAGAATTTTGGCTGAATTCTTCATGGTAAAGCTTTACCTGGCCATCACCTTAAAAACCTGTAAAGGATCATTGCTGCGGGCTACAACCATTAACTTGCCATTACTGGTCGTCACTTCCATAATATCGCGAATTTCCCCGTCAAGCCGGAATCCTGATACTTTAGCCGGCACATTTCTGAAACCTCCCTTACCGTCACCCAATAATAAAGATCCATAACTGGCATCGTATCGGCCAACCTCCGGCTTAACGTTATAAAGATTGCCTCCAAGCAGGATATCAGGATTGCCATCGCCATTATAATCTCCAGTTTCAGCTGCATAAACCGGTGAAAACTGTATTTCAACAGGCAGAGGTTTTCTTGTGAAATGCCCGGATCCGTCATTTATAAACAGGGATGTTTCAGTAAGAAAAACATCAAGATGAA
Organism: uncultured Rikenellaceae bacterium; assembly: GCA_964557905.1. Classification (GTDB taxonomy): domain Bacteria; phylum Bacteroidota; class Bacteroidia; order Bacteroidales; family VadinHA17; genus LD21. The sequence goes on from CAZLCF010000191.1 coordinate 1,908, forward strand.
CCGAATTCTGTAACTGCTCCGGTGTAAAAATATCTGTAATCTGCTGATCCTTATACATCTCATATTTGGGGTATTTATTCCCCAGAGCAGGTATTTGTCTTGTCAGATCATGTTTCAGAGCAAGAGGATACAATTTATCACCATCATAAACACATATTATTTGCTCTACTGTACCATTCAGGTCAAAATCATTCACATACATACTCACCGGTTTTTCGAATGTTGCTTTAAATCTGGAGTTTAATCCATGATTTCCGGCAATAAAATCAATATCACCATCGGAGTCAAAATCCGCGGAAGCAAGACAGTTCCACCAGCCTTCAGTTTTATCAGGGCTAAAAGAATCTTTCTTTTCTTTGAACCTGCCATTTTCGTTAATGAACACCTTTATCGGCATCCAGTCTCCTGCAAGGATCATGTCTTTATCTTTATCACCGTCAACGTCTGTCCACAGCATATCGCGGATCATGCCGACATTCATTAATCCCGGTGCAATCTGAGATGTAACATCTGTAAAATTTCCTTTACCGTCATTTTCAAGCAGATATCCATTAACAGGTACTCCATACAAAAATGGCTTTAGCCGAATGCCGACAAATAACTCAATATCCCCATCTTTATCAAAGTCTTCAGGTTTGACGCAGGAAGTACTTTCATATTTGCCTGCAGGCAAAACCTGCGGTGATTTGATAAAATGTCCCTTGCCATCGTTTAAATATAGCCGGTCAATCAAAGCAGATGAGCTTTCCGGAAATTCATTGCCTCCGCAAGCCACATATAGATCCAGATCACCGTCCCCATCTGCATCAAACATTTCACAATCTGTCTCCTCAGATATCTTATCTGCTTCAAATACCGGCTTGTCAACCGATGCAAATATTCCATTCTTAAGCTGTATCAATAATGCACCAGGCTGTTCTTTTGCGCCACATACATATATATCATCCAATCCATCCTGGTTTACATCACCTTTGCACACATGCGGACCTTCGGTTGACATCATTTGATATATCAATGGTTCCTGTTCAAAATCATTAAAATCATTCTCTTTATGGATGAAATTTATTCTGTTATCCTTACTTATATTTTCAAAATAAGAATTTTTAGAGCTTACAGTATCTGCTAAGCTCAGAGACTTAGTTATTCCGTCTTTCTGATATAAAGTTAAAATCTGATCTGTTTTTACATCTGTCAGAACTGTAACCCTGTCATCCGGCCATTCAACTACCAGGGAATCCACTATGGTTAAAAGACCTAATCCCAGATTAGGACGGGAATCTACTGTTGACAGATAACCTCGCATTGGCATTTGCTCAAGATATACAAACTTGCCTTTATGTTTAACCGTCACTTTAGTACCTATGGCTGCTGTATTTCCGGGTTCACCTTTCAAAATTACTTTTAGATAGTGATTATCAGGCAACTGATGATCGGTTTCATTCCGGTAAATGAACATGGGCATATTAACATTGTTTACAACCAGATCCAAATCACCATCGTTATCAAGATCACCATAAGCCGCGCCATTTGAGAAACTTAATTCATCCAGTCCCCATTCAGGTGCTACATTTTGGAATCTGAATTTTCCTGTATTTTTAAAGGCATAATTGGGGATTTTAACAGATGGAATCGCATCAATAAGTGTTTTATAATCCACATTGTTGCCTGATACAATAGATAAAACCATATCCCGGTTTGAAAAATACTGAATATAATCCTGATCGGTAAGGTCCTTATAAATACCATTTGCCTCATAAATATCCTTCAAGCCATCATTGTCGAGATCCGCAATCAAAGCACCCCACGACCAATCGGTGGCAGAAACCCCGGCCAGCCTCCCGATTTCGCTGAAAGTGCCGTCGGCATTGTTTAATTGCAGAACATTTCTTGTAAATTGGGAGTAGTAACCATTATCAAGGCTGAATTTGTAATTTTCCCAATTATCAAATGTTGTTTTCGTTTTTAAACGTTCGTTGTGCTCGGGAAGCATATCGGTTGCAAAAATTTCAGGATAATGATCATTATTCATATCTGCCATATCACCCCCCATGGAAGCAGCAGAAATTGATCTCATCATATCTACCAAAGATTCCTTAAATGTTCCATCGTGATTATTTATATAGAGGTAATCACGTTCAAAAAAATCATTTGCCACATAAATATCCATCCAGCCATCCTGGTTAATATCCCCGACTGTAACACCCAAACCAAATGCTATTGTGCTTCCATAAATACCCGCAGCAACACTGACATCTGTAAATCTGTTTCCATCGTTTCTTAAAAGCTTATGCCCACCCAGAGAATCCCGGACAAAACGCTGATTCTCTTTAAGATTAAAACTGCCAATTGCTTTTGGAAAGTTCTTTAATAGATACAAGTCAAGATCACCATCCTTATCGTAGTCAAAAAATACTCCATGGGTAGAATTGCCGTGTTCATTTATTCCATAGTCTTTTGCTTTTTCCGTGAATGTAAGATCACTATTATTAATATATAATTCATTCCTGCTTTGAACCCCATCTGCATTTCCTGATTTGCACACATAGATGTCAGTCCACCCGTCTCCATTTACATCGACAAAGCTGACACCTGTGGACCATCCTTCGCCTTCGATACCTGCCCGATGAGATATATCTTCAAACCTGAAGTTTCCTTTATTCAGATAAAGCGTGTTAGTACCCATATTAGATATCATAAATATATCTATCAGGCCATCATTATTCACGTCGCCTAAAGCCACACCTCCTCCATTGTAGAAATTACGGAAGGTATAAACATTGAACTTCTTTTTAAGTTGAGTGTCGTAATCCAATTGATTTATAAAATCAGCATGTGTAACAGAAGCAGGCAGGAGTGTAAACAAATGATTTCCTGAATGTTTACCACATGCAATAATAAATAATTGCATCAGCAACCATATCAACATGGTTAAAGACCTGCTCAGTTGAACTTTCCCCGGCATCCTGTCACTTTATACTTTTGGTATTATAATTCTGAATATACTATGGTATGGAAGCCGAATCGTTCCGGTCCTTTTTTACAGATATGTCAGTTAACACAGCCCACACATGCAAATCGTCCTGTTTAAATATTGTGATGCGCCGGTTCCCGTCAATCTTTACATAAGCAGTGCCATGTACAGGATGTTTAACTTCCATAAAGCCACGACCATAGACGTTCTCATACCATTTCAGTAATTCTTTTTGCAGGTTATCGGAAGATAACGTTTTATTCCAGGGAGCCCAACCTTCATATTTGAAGGATACAGGCATCTCAAAAATCTTACCTTCTATAAATTTTGGATAAAAATCCATTAAAGCCGGAAATTTCAATTCGTTTTTCAATTTACATTCGGCAGTCGTATTTGATTCACCCTGTTTTATTATTCCTTTTTGGTTAAGCTTCCAGCAATGCACATAGAATTCTTTTTCCGGCATCCCGAAATATAAGCCCAGAAACAATGAATCGTATCTTACCCCGCTTGCCAGTTCATGCTTTAACCTGCGCTCATAATTTGACCTTGGCGAACATCCTGAAATAATAAATCCTGAAATTACTATCATCAATATCCAGTCAATTCTTGTCTTCATAGATTTCTATCAATATTTATAAAACTGTAAATTATCATTATTTCTTGCAACTGCAATGATACGACTTCCATTTATGTTCAAAATTTTCAGATCACGTACTTCTCCTTTGTTAAGAAAACCTGATTTCAAAGATGGTATGGACTTCCATATTCCTCCAGTGTCCCCTTTTAGAAAAAGGCCGTAACTGGCATCATATATACCTGTTTCAGGTTTTGCCCGGTACTGGTTTCCGCCAAGAATAATGTCACAGACTCCATCATCGTCAAAATCTTCTGCATAAATTGCATAGACTGGCGAGAACTGAGCTTCGACTGGTAGCGGAGTAAGCTGAAAAGATCCCTGACCAGTATTTATCATCACGCAACTCTCCATATACCTGGCAGTTAATTTAAATGAACGCTTCAGTACATCAGGAGAAAAAATATCCTCGATTGTTGCATCCTTGTAATCACCATACTTCTTATACTTGCTTTCCAATGATGGAATTTGCTTTACAAGATCATCTTTCATCACTAAAGGATATGATCTATCACCATTGTAGGTACAAATTATCTGTTCAATACTGCCATTCAGATCAAAATCATTAACGTACATTGTTATTGGCTTAGTCAATGATGCTTTAAAACATGAATTCAATCCATGATTGCCAAGAACAAAGTCAACTTTCCTGTCTCCGTTTAAATCTTTAGCAAAAATTGAATGCCACC
>CAZLCF010000192.1:0-6199 GCA_964557905.1 uncultured Rikenellaceae bacterium
TCTCATGTTCTCAGGTTGTAACAAAAGAGAATTTCAGGAAATCGGTTTTTGCAGCTGCAGCCAATACCGGCAGAAGGGTGAAGATACTTCACCAGTTGGGCCAGCCGCCCGATCACCCTGTTAATATTTATCATCCTGAGAGTGAGTATCTGAAGGGACTAGTTTTATATGTGGAATAGGAGAATTTGAAAATTTGAAAATTTGAAAATTTGAAAATGGCCGATCATAAAAGCTATCAAACCGTTGCACCGTTGCGCCATTGTGCCGTTGAGCCGTTGTGCCTTTACACCTTTAAATTATGAGCACAAATAAACATATAGCACTGATTTCAAAAAAGCTTGGATTACATGAGTGGCAGGTAGAGAACACTGTCAGGCTGATGGATGACGGGGCAACGATCCCTTTCATAAGCCGGTACAGGAAGGAGATGACCGGCAGCCTTGATGAGGTGCAGCTTCTGCATATCAAAAATGAATTTGACCGGTTGAAGGAGCTCGATTCACGGAAGGAAAGTGTTATCAAATCAATTACAGAGCAGGAGAAGATGACACCCGAACTCATGCAGAAGATTGACGCTGCAGAAACAATGGCTGAGCTTGAGGATATTTACCTTCCGTACCGGCCTAAACGACGTACTCGAGCAACGGTTGCCAGGGAAAAAGGTCTTGAACCTCTGGCTGAAATAATATTTAAACAGCAGGAACCTGATCCATCCGGTAAGGCCGGGGAGTTCCTGAATGATGATGTGCCAACGCCTGAAGATGCACTTGCCGGGGCATGCGACATTATGGCGGAATGGATAAATGAAGATGAATCGGCAAGGAAAAAACTGAGATACCTGTTTGAAAAAGAGGCTGTTATATATTCAAAAGTTGTTAAGGGCAAGGAGACGGAAGGTATCAAATTCAGTGACTACTATGACTGGTCGGAACCGCTCAAAAAATGTCCTTCGCACCGTCTGCTTGCGATGAGAAGAGGGGAAGAGGAAGGATTTCTGAAGCTGTCAATAGAACCGATCGAAGATAATGCCCTTGATATTCTGGATTCCCTGTTTGTCAAAAGCAGCAATGAATCATCCGGACTTGTGAAAAATACTGTCAGAGACAGCTGGAAAAGACTTCTCTCGTCATCGATGGAAACAGAATTCAGAAATTTCTCAAAGGAGAAAGCAGATGAGGAGGCGATCAAGGTGTTTGTGGATAATCTGCGTCAGCTTCTCCTGGCTTCCCCTCTTGGCGAAAAAAATGTCCTTGCAATTGATCCCGGGTTCAGGACAGGCTGTAAGATCGTTTGTCTAGACAGGCAGGGGACCCTGCTCCATAATGAGACCATTTATCCGCATCCGCCTCAGAATCAGACTGCCCTGTCGATAAAGAAGATCCTGTCGCTGGTCAATGCCTATAAAATTGAAGCCATAGCCATCGGCAACGGTACCGCAAGCCGCGAGACTGAGGATTTCATTAAGTGGGTAAAGTTTGAAAATGATATCCAGGTTTTTGTAGTGAACGAAGCCGGTGCTTCAATTTATTCCGCATCAAAAACCGCCAGAGATGAATTCCCCGATTATGATGTTACAGTAAGGGGAGCTGTTTCAATTGGCCGCCGGCTTATGGATCCCCTGGCAGAACTTGTAAAGATCGATCCCAAATCTATAGGAGTGGGGCAGTACCAGCATGATGTTGACCAGCAGAAATTGCAGAATGCCCTCGATGATGTGGTCATGAGCTGTGTTAATGCGGTGGGCGTTGAAGTCAACACAGCTAGCAGTCATCTGCTGACGTATGTGTCGGGACTGGGACCACAGCTGGCCCAGAATATTGTGGATTTCAGAGCAGAGAATGGACCTTTCAAATCGAGGAAAGAGCTAATGAAAGTAAAGAGAATGGGAGCCAAGGCTTTTGAACAGAGTGCCGGCTTCTTGAGAATAATGAATGCTGAAAATCCTCTTGACAGCAGTGCTGTCCATCCGGAAAGTTACCATGTTGTCGAGAAGATGTCAAAGGATATGGGATGTGATGTAAAGGAGCTGATCAGCAATGAGAATAAGAGGAAAGAGATCAGGCTTGAGCAGTATATCACTCCGGTCACAGGATTGCCTACGCTTCAGGACATTATGGATGAGCTTGCAAAACCGGGTCGTGATCCGAGGTCAAAGATCAAAGAATTCAGGTTTGCTGATATTCATGAAATGGAAGACCTGGTACCTGGTATGGTCGTCCCCGGAATTATAACAAATGTAACGAAGTTCGGGGCATTTGTCGACATTGGCATTAAGCAGGACGGGCTGGTACATATTTCCAACCTCAGCAAATCCTTTATTACGGATCCTTCAACTATCGTTAAGCTGCACCAGCATGTGATGGTAAAGGTGTTGTCTGTTGATTTAGACAGAAAGCGGATCCAGCTGTCTATGAAGGATGTGGATAATAAATAAATGCAAAATGCAAAATGCAAAATGCAAAATGAAAAATGCAAAACTTAACGGCATAAATAATAATCTATCTGACTACTCATTAAATAATAAGCAAATGAAAAAGATCAATATTCTATCGATTCTGCTGGTCACGGTCATATTAGTTGCCTGCAGCAGTAAGCAGACAATCAAACCTCCGGTTGCTGAAAAAATACCGCATGAATTATTCGATAACAGGATCGATAACTATTACTGGATGCGTCTGACTGACGAGCAGAAGAATGCGGTTAATCCCGATGAGCAGACTACTAAGGTCCTTGATTATCTGAATAAAGAGAACGAGTACACCAAAGCTGTGCTTAAACATACTGAAGCTCTGCAAAAGACTGTTTATGATGAGATTGTTGGAAGGATAAAAAAGGATGACGAATCTGTACCTTATCTGAATAACGGTTACTATTATTATAACAGGTACTTTGAAGGTAAGGAATACCCAGTTTATTACAGGAAGAAAGGATCTCTTGATGCTGCTGAAGAGGTGCTCCTCGATGCCAATAAACTTGCCGAGGGACGGAAATACTTTTCTGTGGGACAGTTAAACGTTAGTCACGATAACAAGATTCTTGCTTATAGTTCAGACACTATCAGCCGGCGGCAGTATACAATCTATTTTCTTGACCTTGTGAAAGGGCAACTGCTGAAGGATAAGATAGACAACGTTACAGGACAAATGGTCTGGGCTGCGGATAACAAAACAGTTTTTTATACAGGGAAAGATATGCAGACTCTCAGGTCTGACAGGATATTACGCCATAAGCTCGGAACAGACGCAACTAGTGATAACACTGTCTATTTTGAAACGGATGAGACCTTTAGTGTTTCGCTGGCTCAAACTAAAAGCAGGAAATTCATACTTATTAATTCAACCCATACACTGGCGACCGAGGTAAGATTTATTAATGCATCAAAACCTCAGGAAGAGTTCAAAATACTGGAACCAAGAAAAATGAACCATGAATATTATGCTGATCATCTTGGGAACAGCTTTTATATTATTACCAACGCCGACAGTGCCAGGAACTTTAAACTTATGAAAACTCCTGACAATAAAACATCCTTTGAAAACTGGACTGAAGTTATTCCTCACAGAAGCGATGTTCTGCTGGAAGGTTTTGAGCTCTTTGATAATTATCTTGTGACCAATGAAAGAATCAAAGGTCTTAATAATCTAAGAATCATAAATTTAAAGGATAACAGCGAACATTATCTCGATTTTGGTGAAGAGACATATACTGCAAGGATTGATGTTAACAGGAATTCTGATACAGAAGTGCTACGGTACGGCTATTCCTCACTTACTACACCAATTTCCACAATTGATTACAACATGAGGACCCGGGAAAAGAAGGTTCTTAAACAGGATGAAATTCTGGGCGGATTTGATAAGAACAACTATGAATCAAAACGTCTCTGGGCGCCAGCCCAGGACGGAACCATGATACCAATTTCTGTTGTTTACCGGAAAGGATTTATCCGGGATGGAAAAGCTCCACTATTGCTTTATGGATATGGATCTTACGGTGCTTCGATGAATCCATCCTTCAACAGTGCTGTATTGAGCCTGCTCGACAGGGGTTTTGCATATGCAATTGTACATATTCGCGGCGGAAGCGAGATGGGACGCTACTGGTATGAGGACGGGAAGCTCCTGAAGAAGAAAAATACATTCACGGATTTTAATGATTGTGCGCAATTCCTTATAAACGAGAAATATACAGGTAGTAATGCTCTCTTTGCCATGGGTGGAAGTGCAGGAGGACTTTTAGTTGGTGCCATTGTCAATATGAGACCTGAATTATATAAAGGAGTAATTGCAGCTGTTCCATTTGTTGATGTTGTGACCACCATGCTGGATGAAAGCATTCCTCTTACAACTTCGGAATGGGATGAATGGGGAGATCCGAGGGAAAAGGAATACTACGATTACATGTTATCTTATTCCCCTTATGATCAGGTTAAAGCAATGGAATATCCCAACCTGCTCGTGACCACCGGCTTCTGGGATTCCCAGGTTCAGTATTGGGAACCCACTAAATGGGTGGCTAAATTGAGGGATATGAAAACAGACAGGAATATCCTGGTAATGGATTGTAACATGGATGTCGGTCATGGGGGTGCATCAGGCAGATTTCAACGTTATAAGATCACGGCAATGCAATATGCATTTATTATTGATCTGGCAGGTATGTAGAATTTTTAATCAGAACATCGGTGGTCCCTGCTGGGCACCTCTGGGTCTCATTTCGGGTTTCCGGGGAAGTTTCTCATTTCTCATTGCAGCGTTATAAGCAAATGAAGCCGTGATAATTGCATTGATCCGGAGATCAGCCAGTACCAGTCTCTCATAAGTATCCATCACAGTATGGTAGCCTCTTCCGTATTCAATCTCATCCTGTATGAACTGAAATGCCGGCAGTCCGTACCGGTCAAACGACTGGTGGTCGGTACCGCCAGTGTTCCTTATGGCAATTGTGGTACAGCCCATGGAGGCAAACGGATTAAGCCATTCTTCAAAGATCGGCCGTACCATTTCATTCTGCTGCAGATAAATACCCCTGTACCGGCCTGACCCGTTATCCATATTGAAATATGCTGCAAACCTGTCAAAATCAGGCTTATTCTCGTTGGTTTCTGAATTAACAAGATATTTATCAACATATCCGCGGGAACCAAACATTCCCTGTTCTTCTCCGCCCCACAAAGCTACCCTTATTGTCCTTCTAGGCGAAATATTAAGGCTTTTTAGTATACGGAGGGCTTCCATCATCACAATACAGCCTGATGCATCGTCTGCGGCGCCTGTGCCGCCGTGCCATGAATCGTAATGAGCGCCGATCAGGACGACATCATTCTTCAGAACCTTATCTGTTCCCGGTATTTCACCTATCACATTATAAACCTGGGGAGCCGGAATAAATTTATTCTGTATTTCTATCTCCATTTCAACAGGAATGTTTTTACGGATCAGTCTTTCCATCCTGCCGTGAGCCTCAATCGGCAGATTCAGCTCGGCAACCGGTTCCGGATCACCTGAATTATAGCTGGCACCGTTTGATCTCGGAATATTATATGTTCCTGCACTGTTAAGTATCACTACGGCTCCTTCACTTTTAAGAAATTCTGTTATTTTGGTTCTTAACTGCCTCTGGGCCATCATTACAGCCATATCAAATGGCTGCTGGGGTCTTCTTCCTGACGGCTGACCTGATTCCAGAGTCATTGCTTTCAGCTGTTCATCCGTATACCTGCCTGCCAGCGGTTCAAACCGTATTTCATTGGTAGTGGTTGAAGGCAGAAGGACAATTTTACCGCTGAGCTTGCCCTTATATTTTTCAAGGTCGGCTTCAGTTTTGACATCAACGATGACAACTTCACCCTTGATAAGCCCTTTCGTACTTCCGGTCCATGCGACAGGATTGCAGGCAAAATTATTGTAATACGGTGCAGTCATTGCAGCATAAGTTTTCAGATTGTCCCATCCGCCGCGGTTGAAATCCCTTGCAGCTTCTATCCTTACATTCTGAAAGCCAAGCTCTTCCATCTTCTGTTTTGCCCATTCATTGCCTCGCGTACTTCCGGTAGAACCGGTAAGTCTTGGCCCGATGAAGTCGATCATCCCGAAAGCAAGATCTTCAACCTTTGAATTATTCATACCCTCCTGCTTGATCTTATAGATCATCTCCAGGTCGACTTTCTCAGTCTGGGCGGAGAGCCAGAAAGGCATTA
>CAZLCF010000193.1:0-6165 GCA_964557905.1 uncultured Rikenellaceae bacterium
GCAATGCAGAACTACTGCCAAGTATGCTTAATTTCATCGGCGCTCTGCAATGCTGGCAACTTCAGGATATCATTTTTTCAGCATCCGCTACTGTTCCTGTAATTGTCAGGACAGTATCGAGTTGAGAAATAGTGATAAGTCTTTCCACGGCTTCATTTAGTCCACAGAGGACAAATGTACCACCGGCATTTTTGCACAATCTGTTCGCTACCAGAATAGCGCTCAGACCTGAAGAGTCGCAGTACTGGCATTTTTCAAGGTCGAGGATGATATTTTTTTCACCCTTACCTGAAACCAGCACAAGTTCAGATTTAAGTGCGGGTGCTATATGTGTATCAAGCTTTTCCGACTGGATCTGGATTACGGTGCTGTTATTCCGGCTCTCGATATTGAAATCCATAATTGTAAAATTTGATAGCCCTAATTTAAGAAATATTTCTATTCTTTTGAAGCTTTATTCTGTTTTTCTTCCATTTCTTCTTTCAAAGCAGCTAGCTGAGTAATATCACCAAGGGTTGTTTTCTCTGCACCTGACTTGGCTTTCCTTGTTGATTTCCTCGGTTTTTCAGTCTCTGATTTCTTAGGCTGTGTTTCAGCTGATTTCTTTTCATCTTCAAAGGTTCTGCTATGCGAAACTATGATTTTTTTTGCTGATTTGTTGAATTCAATCACCTTGAACATAAGTTTTTCATCAACTTTTACTATCAGTCCATCTTCTTTTACCAGGTGTTTTGGTGTGGCAAAACCCTCAACACCGTAAGGAAGGGCAATAACAGCTCCCTTGTCAAATACTTCCATCACTGTACCTTCATGAACTGAATCAACTGTAAAGAGCTTTTCAAATACATCCCATGGATTCTCTTCAAGTTGCTTATGCCCAAGGCTTAACCGTCTGTTTTCCTTATCTATCTCAAGAACAACCACTTCTATCTCAGCATCAATTGCTGTGAATTCAGCAGGATGCTTGATTTTCTTCGTCCATGAGAGATCTGAAATATGTATCAGGCCATCAACACCTTCCTCAATTTCAACAAAAACGCCAAAGTTGGTAAAGTTCCTGACTTTTGCAGTGTGCTTGGAACCTACAGTGTATTTCTCATCAATATTCTGCCATGGATCCGGTTTGAGCTGTTTGATACCCAGCGACATTTTTCTTTCGGTCCTGTCAAGTGTCAGGATGATGGCTTCAACCTCATCGCTCACTTTCATGAACTCCTGAGCACTGCGAAGGTGCTGTGACCACGACATTTCTGAAACATGAATCAGTCCTTCAACACCTGGTGCAATCTCAACGAATGCCCCATAGTCGGCCATAACAACAACTTTCCCCTTAACCTTGTCTCCGATCTTAAGATCGGGATCAACTGAATCCCATGGATGAGCAGTCAGCTGTTTCAATCCAAGGGCAATTCTCTTCTTGTCGTCATCAAAATCGAGAATTACAACATTAAGTTTCTGGTCAAGCTGTACTATTTCTTCGGGATGATTGACTCTTCCCCATGAAAGATCTGTAATATGGATAAGTCCGTCAACGCCTCCAAGGTCGATGAACACACCATATGATGTAATATTTTTAACGGTTCCTTCAAGAACCTGTCCTTTTTCAAGTTTGGCAATGATCTCCTTCTTCTGCTGCTCAAGTTCAGCTTCGATAAGAGCTTTATGTGAAACAACAACGTTCTTAAATTCCTGGTTTATTTTTACAACCTTGAATTCCATTGTTTTACCAACGAAAACATCATAGTCACGGATTGGCTTGACGTCAATCTGAGATCCGGGGAGGAATGCTTCGATGCCGAAGACATCAACGATCATTCCACCTTTTGTACGGCACTTGATGTAACCGGTAATTATTTCATCCTTTTCAAGTGATGAATTGACCCTGTCCCATGAATTGATTGCACGTGCTTTTTTGTGTGAAAGGAGAAGCTGTCCCTTCTTATCTTCCTGGCTTTCAACATATACTTCAACGGTATCCCCGACTTTAAGATTTGGATTATACCGGAATTCATTAAGGCTCACAACACCTTCCGATTTATAACCAATGTTGATCACTACTTCGCGGGAGGTCATCTGGATTACTATACCCTGGACCACTTCGTCAACTGCAACAGTCGACAGGGTCTCATCATAAAGAGCTTCGTACTCCTTGTATCTGGGTGAGGTTTTCTGCTCCTCGCTTTCAAAACTGTCCCAATCGAATTCTTCAGCCAAAGGTCTAGTGCCGGATTCAGTTTTTATTTCAGCCTCGGGTTCAATTTTTACTTTCTTTGGCTTTTTTTCTTTTTTAACTTCCTCTGAAACCTCTTTAACCTCACTTTGAACGGGTTCAACAGTTTCAGGTTCTGCAGTTTTAACAGTTTCTGCGGCTTTTTTTAAAGTTTTTGTTTTAACAACTGCTTCCTCAGTCACAGGCAGTATTTCTTCTTCAAGAGCCTGCTCAATGAGCTTTTCCTTTGTCTCTTTAACCTTTACTTTTTTAACAGATTTTACTACATCTTCTTTTTTGTCAACAATTTCTTTCTTTGTTGTTTTCTTCTTGCTTTCAGTCATAATTTGAATTTAAAAGAACTAATAATTAATAAGTTAGACATTATATTGAAAAAATGGTGTGCAAAGATAAAACTAATATTTTGAAAAGTCATAATAAATGGAAGATTTTCATTGATTTAAAAAGGCGACAGGCATCCGGCTGCAGGCATCAGGCAAAAGAACCTGAAGCCCGACGCCTGAAGCCTGTTGCCTCCAGATAGAATTTCGGAAATTCGCAGCTTCTATTATCTTTGCATATTACTATATTAAAACAGGAAAAGTGCTTCTATGAAAATTGCTGTTGTGGGAACAGGATATGTCGGACTCGTTACCGGGACATGCTTTGCCGAAAGCGGTGTTATTGTTACCTGTGTGGATAATGACATGGAAAAGATCAGTCAGCTGAAGGATGGTTCCGTTCCGATATATGAGCCCGGACTTGAAAGCATGATAAGAAGGAATGTTGAGAAGAAAAGGCTTTCCTTTACCACAAAGCTTAAAGATGCTGTCACCGGTTCTGATGTTGTTTTTATTGCTGTCGGAACGCCACAGGGGGGAGATGGAAGCGCTGATCTGAAGCATGTCCTTTCAGTTGCAAAAGAAATTGGCTCTTCACTCACAGATTATCTTGTAGTTGTTATTAAAAGCACAGTACCTCCGGGAACATCACTTAAAATCAGGAAAATCATTCAGGATCAGCTTGATAAACGTAAGTTAGAAGTTGCTTTTGATATGGCATCCAATCCGGAATTCCTGAAAGAAGGCGCTGCTGTAGAAGACTTTCTGAAACCTGAACGGATAGTGATAGGTATAGATAATGAAAAAACAGGTGATATAATGAAACGCCTCTATATGCCTTTCGTCCTGAATAATCACCCTATAATTTATATGGATATTGTATCAGCAGAGATCACAAAATATGCAGCCAACGCAATGCTTGCAACACGCATAAGCTTCATAAATGAAATTGCCAATCTCTGCGATATTCTGGGCGCGGATATAAACAATGTCAGGAAAGGTATCGGCAGTGATTCAAGGATTGGCAGCAAATTCATTTATCCGGGTTCCGGGTACGGAGGATCATGCTTTCCGAAAGATGTCAAAGCCATTATTAAAACAGCACAGGACCATGGCTATGAACTAAAGGTGATCAAAGCTGTGGAAATGGCAAACCAGTACCAGAAAAATGTGATATTCAACAAGATAATTAAGTTTTTTAATAGCAATTTAAAGAAAAAAACTCTGGGTATCTGGGGATTGTCATTTAAACCCAAGACCGATGATATCAGGGAATCGTCATCAATATACCTTATTGAAAAGCTTCTGAAGGAAGGGGCCGCAGTAAAGGTTTATGATCCGGCTGCAATGAATGAAACCCGGAAACATCTGGGTAATAAAATCTCTTATGCTTCAGATCCATACGAAGCACTGAAAGGCATCGATGCAATGGTGCTGATGACTGAATGGTCGGAGTTCCATCTGCCGGATTTTAAGAAAATGGCCGAGATAATGAAAGGAAAGGTTATTTTTGACGGAAGAAATATTTATGATCCGGTCGAGATTCGGAAGATGGGATTTAAGTATTTCGGGATAGGAAGAAGATAGGCAACCGGCGTCCGGCAACCGGCCACCGGTAAGGCAGCCTGATGCCGGTAGCTGGTGACCGTTTAATAAATTAGTGAAACTAATATTTTATAAGAGATCTTGATAATCTTATTCTTATGAAAGGTATAATCCTAGCAGGCGGCTCAGGAACAAGGCTTTACCCGATCACAAGTGCAATATCCAAGCAGATGCTGCCGGTGTACGACAAGCCGATGATCTATTACCCATTGTCGGTACTGATGCTGGCCGGTATAAGAGAAATCCTTGTAATATCGACTCCGCGTGATCTCCCCGGATTTCGAAACCTACTTGGTGACGGTATCCCTCTGGGACTGGAATTCAGTTATATTGAGCAACCATCGCCTGACGGTCTTGCTCAGGCATTTATCCTGGGAGAGGATTTTATCGGGAAGGATCCGGTTTGCATGATACTGGGAGATAACATCTTTTACGGCCATGGATTTGGTGACGCGCTTTTGAAAACTGCGGGACTTAAGAAGGGAGCCTGTGTTTTCGGTTATTATGTCACTGATCCCGAGCGTTACGGAGTCGTGGAGTTTGATAAAAACCGCAAAGCCATCAGACTGGAGGAGAAACCTTCCAGACCCAGGTCAAACTTTGCAGTTACTGGTCTTTATTTTTATGACAATACAGTCGTTAAGAAAGCTAAATCGCTTAAACCATCACCCCGTGGGGAACTTGAAATAACAGATCTGAACAGGCTTTACCTTGATGAGGGAACGCTAGAAGTAAGGCTTATGGGAAGGGGAATGGCATGGCTTGATACAGGTACCTATGAAAGTCTCCTGCAGGCAGCAAACTTTATTGCAACTCTCGAACAGAGACAGGGGCTAAAAGCATCATGCATCGAGGAAATAGCCTATAAAAGAGGATTCATCACCAAGGACCAGCTAATTGCCCTTGCTGAACCTTTTAAAAACAGCCAGTATGGTAAATATCTTTTAAGAATCGCTTCTGAAGAGATCAGTATTTTCGAAGACTCAAAGTAAAACTGCGGGAAAAGATGGAAATAGTTGAAACAGGATTTGAGGGACTGTATGTCGTTAAACCGACTATCTATTCTGATAAAAGAGGATATTTTTTCGAGAGTTACAATCAGGATGCCTGGATGAAAGCCGGAATACCATTTATCCCGGTTCAGGATAACGAATCAAGATCCTCAAAAGGTGTTATTCGCGGACTGCACTATCAGCTTAAGCCACATGACCAGGCAAAACTTATCAGGGTTGTTATCGGGAAAATATTTGATGTTGCTATCGATTTACGGAGGGATAAGCCAACCTATGGAAAATGGTTAGGTGTTGAGCTGAATTCCGAAAGCAAACACCAGGTCTTCATCCCGAGAGGATTTGCCCACGGATTTTCGGTGCTTAGCGATATAGCAGTTATACAATATAAGGTTGACAATATATATGATAAACTATCAGAGAGAGGCATAGCACTTAATGACCCCGGCCTTAATATTGACTGGAGATTGGGGGATACTGTTCCTGTTATAAGTGAAAAGGACCTGAAAAATCCTCCTTTTGTAAAAGCTGACAACAACTTCTGAAAAGATCCTGAAAGAATATGGCAGTTATCCTGATCACCGGAGCAAATGGTCAATTAGGCAATGAGCTCAGGACAGCCTCAAAAAATTACTGTGGCTACGATTTTGTCTTTACCGACATTGATTCACTTGATATTACTTCCGCTGATGAGACAACCGCTTTCATCACTAAGGCTAAGCCCAACTGGATCATTAATTGTGCTGCTTATAATTTTGTTGATAAGGCTGAAAACGATTTTGACAAAGCGATGCTGGTCAATAACACTGCTGTAAGAAATATTGCAGATGCTCTTAGAGGATCAGAAGGCAAATTCATACATATTTCCTCCGATTATGTCTTTGATGGTAATTCAAATGTTCCGTATAACGAGGATTCTGCAACTAATCCATTGAGTGCATACGGGCGCTCAAAACTTGAAGGAGAAAAAAGTGCGCTTCTTCACCACGGATCGATGATA
>CAZLCF010000194.1:0-6118 GCA_964557905.1 uncultured Rikenellaceae bacterium
TCAACCATTTTTGAAAGTTCGTGGTTTGTAAGCCTGTACTCGGGAACCCAGGCATGAATTCCGGTAATGGCTGCACGAATTTTTTCCATATTAAATAGCTTCTTTAATCTTCTGGGCAAGATTGGCATGAACAACAGCCCTGGTCTGAAGGATCATGTTCATTACAGCTTTTCGCTTTGAAACACCATGACCAATTACAACATTGGCATTGATACCGACAATGGGTGTCCCGCCAATATTTTCAAAATCAAGACTATCAAAATAAGAATCCTTTAAATTTCTGGACTTATAGATATAATGAAATGCTTCTGACTGTTTTAAGATAACATTCCCCACAAATCCGTCACAAACGATCACATCAGACATGGTTTCCCTGAAAAGGTCGTTTGCTTCAATATTGCCTTTAAAATTCAGCTGGGGATGTTCCTTCATCAGTTCGTATGCGGCTTTAATTGATGGGGTTCCCTTTGATTCTTCTACTCCGATATTGAGCAATTTGACAACGGGATTCTTTATTCCAAGGACGTATTCCGCAAAAATACTGCCCAGAATGCCATACTGGAGAAGCACATCCGGCTTGCTATCAGGATTTAAACCGACATCAAGAATAACTGAATGACGATTGTCCAATGAAGGAACGATCAGTGCGAGAGCAGGTCTGATAACTCCCGGGATCACATTTACTGTGTAACTTGCACCTACCAGCATTGCTCCTGTATTGCCGGCACTGCAAAACCCGTCAATCTCATTGTTTTTAAGCAATCTGTACCCGACGGCTATGCTTGAATCCTGCTTTTGCGAATAAGCTTTTGATGGAACATCTCCCATCTCTATTACCTGTGTAGTATGAATAATTGCCAGATGAGATAGACCGGTTTTCATCTCATTAAGCTTGCTGTGAATGGTGCCTTCATCTCCTATCAGCACCAGCTGGTCATCAGAAGACAAATGACGGAGGGAATCTACTGCGCCTTCAATGATTGCTTCAGGCGCAAAATCACCACCCATTACATCAAGGCCGATTCTCATAGTCTGACTGATTAGTTACACAAAGTATCAGGCAGTTGCTTTTTTCTCAACGGCAGGCTTGCCTCTGTAAAATCCGCACTCAGGACATACCCTGTGGTACCGGACTGCTGCTCCGCAGTTTGAACAATTAGCCACTGTCGGCGCAGTAGCCTTGTAATGCGTTCTGCGCTTATCTCTCCTTGTTTTTGAGTGTTTACGTTTAGGATTTGGCATTTTTTCAGTCTTTAATTATTGTTCATCAATTTCTTTAATTTATCCCAGCGAGGGTCATTTTCATTCTCTTCACTGATAATATGCTCCTTAAGTTTCTGCAGCATATCCGGATCGCAGGTGCTGTTACCGCTGCTATCATCAGGATGCATCCTTTTTATCGGCAAAGCAAGAAGAATATACTCATAAAAATACTGCTTCATATCAAGGTCATGCTCATCTGCCGGCATTGTAATCATATCCGGGTCGTCATCGTCATGGGTTTTACCGAATTTAACCAGCAGCCTGTTGATGCAATCGACTGGCTGCGAGAATATTCCCAGACACCTGTCGCATGATATGCTTACTGCTCCATTGATCCTGATTATGAGATCAACATGGGAAGATCTTTTATCGGCCTCAATAACTGCGGTAAGCTCTCCTTCCTTAACTTCCGACTCCTCAAACTGTTCAAAAAACGCTTTGTCAATTTTAAAATCAAAATAATGCTGTCCTTCTTTCAAACCGCTGATCGGTATGTCAAATAAACCGGACATCATTTTAATTTTTGGTTTGCAAAAATATGAAAGCTTATTCAATTAAAAAAATTATAAACAAAAAAGTAACATTTATCGCTGAAACAACAGGTTACCGTTAAAAATCAGCAATTCGCCGATTTTCTCTTATTTCATGGCATTATCCGTATTATTTTTGAACCATATTAAATTTTTAAGATATGAAACAGAAAGATCATTATTTCCAAAGACACAGGGAACATCATCCGCAGGTTGGCATCGGACTCTTCTTTATTGTCCTGGGGCTTGCTCTTCTGGTCGCAACCAACGATTTGCTGCACCTTGGAAGTATAAAGGAATACTTTACCTGGGAAACAGCAATGATTTTTGTCGGGATGTTGCTTCTGCTTAACCTCCAGTTCATACCTGGATTGCTCCTCATGGCCGGTGGAGCATGGTTCCTGATAGATGATTTTTATGGTGAAATCCCTGCATTGATTAAAACTGTTTACTGGCCCGCAGTAATTATGTTACTGGGTATTTCATTTATCATTTCTTCGCTAATTAAAAGAAAAAATATCGGTAAATAATTAAGAAACAAATAAATTTACAACTATGGAGACAATTAATGATTACAGGGATGACAACCGGCTGCCGGCAGGACGCGAACGTCATCACCTTACAAACAACAGGGTGATCATAGGGGTCATACTGGTTCTTGCGGGATTGTTCCTCGTTATAAGAAACACAGGATTTTTTCCTGATTTTATAGATCATGTGATATTCAGCTGGCCAATGCTTCTTGTTGCCATCGGTCTTATAATGACACTCAGGGCGACAGAAAAAACAGCCGGGATCATTGTAATGGCGGTCGGAGGATTTTTTATGATCCCCCTGGTTTTCCGCGAGACATTCCACATGTATAATATGTTCTGGCCTTCCATTTTCATAATTATCGGGGTCATTTTCATCGTCACAAAACGAAAAGGGTGGAATGTTGCCTCTTCAAAGGGTATGATAGGGGATGACTATATTGACTATGTGAATGTTTTCAGCGGCGGCGAACGCCAGATCGTATCCGAGAATTTCAGGGGAGGAAAGGTTTCGGCAGTTTTCGGCGGCATTGAGCTGGACCTTACAAAGGCAAAGCTGGCACCCGGCAGAATTGAGCTTGAGATAGCATGTGTTTTTGGCGGCGCCACAATCATTGTTCCTGATAACTGGTTTGTTACGATTGAAGTAACACCTGTCCTTGGCGGTTTCAGTGATTCGAGGAAGATTGCTCCCGGAAGGAGTGTTGATTCTTCAAGCCAGCTTGTCATCAAGGGAGCGGTTGTATTTGGAGGAGGTGAAGTGAAAAGCTATTAACCGGATAGACAGATGAAACATCCTGTACTTGAAAACAGGGTAAGGCTTGTAGTATGGTGGCTGGTCTGGCTCTTTTTTGCGCTGGGCCAGGCACTTTTATTTTATTTCGCTTATGGAAGCTTCGTAAATATCAGCATAATTGACAGTATTCTGTCCCTGGTAATTTACTCGGGAATTGCATTGTCGCTGTGGTACCCTTTCAGCTTCTTCAACAAAGCAGGAGTAAAACCCGTCGCACTCGTTACCAATCTGATATTGAGCGGGGCAATAACTGTCACATTATGGATTCTCTTGACAAAGATGATCATGCTCGTGGTCCTTCCTGAACAAAATAACTACAAAGAGTACTGGGACGCAACATTATCATACAGGATCGGGACGGGTGTGTTTATTTACGGCCTGATAATTCTTACTTACTTTCTTTTTGTAAGTCTTACGAACTTATCGGAGAAAAACGCCAAAGAAGCCAGGCTTGAGAGCCTTGTCAAAGAGACTGAGCTGAAAATGTTGCGTTCGCAGATTAATCCTCATTTTCTTTTCAACAGCCTTAATTCAATAAGCTCACTGACTATTACTGATCCGGAAAAAGCAAGGGATATGGTCATTAAACTGTCGGAGTTCATGAGATACGCGCTTTCAAAGAAAGATGAACAACCTGTTTCGCTGAGAAGTGAACTTGAAAACCTTAGGTTATATCTCGATATCGAAAAAGTCAGGTTCGGCAGCAAACTATCAACTGATGAGCATATAGATGAAAAATGCCTTGATACCAAAATGCCCGTGATGCTTCTGCAACCGCTTTATGAAAATGCTATTAAGCATGGCGTTTATGAAAGCACTGAAAGTGTCAGGATTACTACCCTGGCAAAGATCTTTGACGGACATATTGAAATTACAATCAGTAATGATTACGATCCGGCTCCGGCATCAAGGAGAGGAACCGGAACCGGTTTGTTAAATGTTGCCAGAAGGCTTGAATTGTATTACGGTAACAAAGCATCTATAAAAACAACAAAGGAAAACGGGATTTATACTGTAAGCCTTTATATACCTGCAGATTATAAATAATTGTCATTTGAAAATTAATATTTATATTTAGGGGGAAAAAGCCAAATAATAGGACTTTAAAGCAAAGGCAGCTGCAGGAATCAGGAAAACAATGGAAAAGATCAGAACTATAATAATTGAAGATGAAGCCCCTGCCCGGGAAATTATTAAGCATTATTTAAAAGATCTGAATTATATAGAGGTTATTGCTGAATGTGCTGATGGTTTTTCCGGGTTGAAATCAATTTCAACAATGAAGCCTGATCTGGTTTTCCTTGATATCCAGATGCCAAGGCTCACCGGTATTGAAATGCTTGAGGTTCTTACTGAGAAACCCGTGATCATCTTTACAACAGCTTATGATCAGTTTGCATTAAAAGCTTTCGAGCTTAATGCGGTGGATTATCTTCTAAAGCCATTCCCAAAAAGACGGTTCCTTGATGCTGTTAAAAAGGCTGCTGATAAGATCAGGTCAGGGATCGGGAATACAGAGCCGGCAAATCAACTGCTGACCAAAAAACCTGACCCGGCTGCTCCTGTCAATAGAATCGTCGTGCGCAAAGGTAATGCCATAAATCTTATTCCGGTCGAACAGGTCAAGTATGTTGAGGCGCAGGATGATTATGTTATGATTTATCATACTACCGGCAAAGCCCTTAAACAGCAGACTATGAAGTTTTATGAGGATAACCTGCCGGTAAATGATTTTGTAAGAATCCACCGGTCTTATATTGTCAGGGTTCAGGAAATTAATCGTATCGAACCCTATGAAAAGGATAATCATGTTGCTGTCCTCAAATCAGGGGAAAAACTTCCTGTCAGCCGGGCCGGCTATAAGCATCTTAAAGAGGAACTGAATTTTTAATGTCTTGCTGTCTGACTGTCTTGTCGTCCTGAAGATCAGATATTTTGTTTAAGGCGGTTACATTTCTTATATCGTGAAAACGGTTTATATCTTTTAAACCTGAACAGAGGAACAGGATCGTAGCCATGAGTTCCCCCGGGCCTGCATCTTAATATTCTGTTCGTACCTAATAGAAATCCGGTAATTGGTCCGTGAATTTTAAGCGCATCGAGCATGTATTGCGAGCAGGAAGGGATATGACGGCATGAGGGTCTCAGAAAAGGTGAAATGGCATATTTGTAGAAATAAACCGGAAGGGAAAGAAGTAATGAAAATATTTTATTCAGGAATTCTACCATAAAACAAAGGTAACAATTGACTATGATCGGCTGCAGAATTTATCTCCCCTTCACCTCAAGCCATTTTGTATACTTGTGGATTGACCGGAGGATGATCCATATTCCGGCAGCTCCAGCTAATGACCAGATCCAGATCTTTGTGAAGAAAAGTTTTTCCGTGAGAAAGTAATTCCTGCAAAAATCAAGAAGTGCGAATATTATGAAAATATTTACTAAACTGTTGTATTCTCTGCTTAGTACGTTACGCACTGAGAACGGAAGTTTCGGACGTATGAAATTAAATGTGAACGGAACAAAGGCACTGACCTTCTCTGACCATCTGTCATATTCATCACCGAATTTCCTTCTCAGGAACTGCTCCTCTGCAAACATTATTCTCTCATAATAGAGCCAGTAAACAAGGCAAAAGACAACAGTAAACCAGGCAGACCGTAAAAAAAGAACTGGTCCCAGCCACATAAAGAAATTGCCCACATAAAGAGGATGCCTTACAATGGAATAAACACCGGTTATATTCAGTTCATCTGCAATCTGACCTGCCGCTGTATTTCGTCCTGATGTGTTTCTTGCCGCAAATCCTACTGTAATAATGCGAATTACCTGACCTAAAAGACTTATACCCAGGAATATCATTTCATCACGCAGGTCAAATATTATTGCCTGTCTGTTTCCAAGGTACATCATTACTATTCCTGCAACAACCATAAATACGGGAAGCCAGCCCCTGCGTTTAAAAAGCCAGTTGCCGCTGTTCTCAAATTCATGTA
>CAZLCF010000195.1:0-6077 GCA_964557905.1 uncultured Rikenellaceae bacterium
TGCGTTTATATTATTAATCCGGTTAACTGTCAGGAACATGACATCGTTTGCCTCATTATATGGTTCAAAGATATCTTTCTTCTCCGACATCGGAGCTATACCGATAAGTTCCTTGCCACTGATAACATATTGTATATCAATATATTTCACGTGAGCTTCATAACGTGCATCCTCTTCATTTTTAGTCATATACTCACTTAATGGAGCATACAGGTTATTGCCGTCGATTTCATGCCGCTTCAATTCAAGCTTTGTCAGGTCATTATCCTTCAGGAAAGCAAAAGCCTTATCCCATCTGTCTTTATTCTTAAAATAGGAAAGGGCAAATTCTTTTCGATTGATAGAAGCATCGGGTTTTACCTGCCAGCCATTCAGCCAGTCTCCTTTTTCAAACCATTTATCAATCTTTTTACTGCTCCATTCTGCTGGATCGGTTGAGCTTTTACAGCTAATAAGACTCAGGAAACTCATTAATACCATCATTTTCAGGAATAAATTTTTCATATTTCGATTTATATTGTTTTCAGAAAGACTGCTCTTGTGATCAGTAGAGCAAGTTATGAAAAAGTCCGTAATCTGTAATAAGTTATGCCGTATTTAATCCAGATATGGCTTTAGCATCTTATAGCACTCTTCCCAGAAAGTTTTGATGGTGACCGGATTGATATCCTTCATATACCTTATCCTTTTCCTGATATCAAAAATAACTCCGCTTGAGAAATCAGGACCTGTCAGGATATCTGCCAGGACTTTCGCAACTTTTGAAGGTTTCCTCATGAACGGTGCCGCAATCCGGTAAAGGAACCGGAACCATGGATCCTGCATCCGGTAAATTGAAGAACCGAAAACTCCCGGATCAATGCTGAAACAACTGAAATCAATATTCTGGTATTTGGCTGACAGGTGGCTGCACATCATTGCCAGAAAAAACTTTGAATCTGAATAGGCTTTCAGGGGTATATAATCCGCCTCTTCCCGGCAGAAGCTCATTTCAGATTTTGACAGCTTATAAACCACTGATATAATAGCGGCAATACGCAAGGGATGGTATTTGCCAAATTCCTGTATAATAAGCTCATTTATAAGAAGATGCGCAAGGAAATTTACCTGGAAGGTATATTCATTCCCATCTTTTGTAACTGTATAATCAGAAGGACTTAGGATACCGGCATTATTAATCACTAAATTGATGGAATGATTATCACAGATCGTTTTGATCGTATCTGCAGTCAGGTTCAGATCGCTGAAATCAACCCGATATAATTTGAACATGTCATCATATCCCGGAAGATCCAAATGTTGTCTGCCGGTAGCTATAACATAATATCCTCTTTTCAGGAACAGTCTCACCAGTTCCAGCCCAAGGCCTGATGTACCTCCTGTTATAAGGATCACCGGAAGATTTGAAGCGGATTCTGGCATGCAATATTGCGAAAAATAGATCATTCAAACTTAATAATAAAGTAACAATCATAAAGAAGAATGAGGCAGGTAAATATTAACTGATTATTTTGATTTGTGGAGTAAATCAAAGATATTTACAGCACGGAAGATACTGAATCCGATTGTGTAAAAAAGTAAGAGAATAATGAGAAAACTATTTGTTTTGATCTTTTCCATACTGGCATTTCTGAATGTTCATTCTCAGCGTACCAGTATCTTTCAGACAGGTATATCCGCTCAGCAGAATCTTGATGCCATTGCCAACCTTGCTCCTTATTCTGCAGGCGGCTTTGGATTTGATATCAGATATCAGGGAGTAGTCGGAAGCCCAAGGTTATTCGATACTCTTCTTCCCGCATTCCTACTGGTCAGTGAAAATGATTACTATATCAAAATGGGAGCCGACCTTGATCTTATCGGGAATGCAGTATTATATACCGATCCGGAAACAAGGAAGCTGTTTGCATTGCCTTCTGATAATGTAAAGGAATTAGTTATTGTAAAGGATAATAAAGAGCTGATATACAGAACAACCAGGGGCGTCTCCTTTGAGAAGAACCCGAGAGAGAATAAATTTTATCAGGTCCTGGCAGGAGGACCGGTTCAATTTATTAAAATACCTGTTAAAACATTTGTGGAGGCTAATTATAAGGGCGCATACAGTGCTGACATTCGGTTTGATGAGTATCAGGAAGGAGCCAGGTACTATATTACCGGCACTGATAATGCTTTTCATCAGATCCAGCTGAACAGGAAATCGCTTGTTAAGATTTTCCCCGATAAAAAGGAATTAATAAACAAAATACTGGGGAAGAAATCGTCTGACAATACCGAAGAACTGGTAATTTCACTCATAGAGAAATTCTGACTATCCCGTTCATCCTGCGTAAATAATATCCTGGTTCATTTAACATTTTTTATAATATTGATCATTGTAATTAAATTATAACCAAATAATTTTACTCTGTCACAAAAACTAAAGATTATGAAAAAGAATACTTTGTTTACCGTTTCATTCATCCTGATGCTTTTTTTATCAGCTGACATGTATTCCCAGGACTGGCCTCAGTTCAGAGGACCCGGCCGTGACAGCAAGGTAACCGGCTTCAAGGCTCCTGCATCCTGGCCGGCAGAACTTGCGCAACAATGGAAAATAACAGTCGGGACCGGTGATGCTACACCTGTCCTGGTTGGAAAGAAGATGTATCTTCATACCCGTCAGGGTGATGACGAAGTGATTCTCTGTCTTGATGCATCAACAGGGAAGGAACTGTGGAGAAACAGTTATCCTGCACCGGCTGTTACCGGACCTTCAACATCTCATCCCGGACCAAGAAGCACTCCTGCTGTAGCAAACGGGAAAATTTTAACTTTGGGCATTTCCGGGATTCTCTCATGTCTGGATGCAGCTGGTGGAAAGACAGTCTGGAGAAAAGAAAATCCGACGAATGCTGTTCCTATGTTTTACACCGGTATGTCACCATTGATCGCTGATGGTATTTGCATTGCCCATGTCGGGACGAAGGATAATGGTGAAGTGCTTGCCATTGACCTCAATACGGGAAATGAAAAATGGAAGTGGAGCGGTGACGGACCTGCATATGCATCTCCCTCGCTGATGACGATCGACGGACAAAAACATGTTATTGTTCAGACAGAAAAAAATCTCATCGCACTTAATTTTTCCGACGGGAAATTACTGTGGCAGATTCCAACTGCTGTCATGCAGCGTTTCTACAACTGTGTCAGCCCGTATATTGACGGCAACAGGATCTATTTCTCCGGTCAGGGTACCGGGACCAAAGCCATTGCGGTAACTAAACAGGGAAAAAAATTCATTACAAAAGAGCTGTGGAGCAGTACAGAGGTTGGTGCAAAATGGAATACACCTGTGCTGAAGGACGGATTCCTGTATGGATTCACTGACCAAAGAAGAATTTACTGTCTCAATGCATCAAATGGACAGACAGGATGGATGGACGTTGCAACCAACAGTGATTTTGCCACAATAGTTGACTGCGGATCTGTGATAATAGGCCTTCCAAGCACAGGCTACCTGATCGTAATGAAACCGGATCCCAAAGCTTATACGGAAGTCGTAAAATACAAAGTCTCTGAAACACCAGTTTATGCTTTCCCAATTATAGCCGGGAATCTGATCTATGTTAAGGATGCGGAGACGCTGATGCTGTATAAGATAGAATAAGATCCATGTACTTACCCAAATAAAAACCTCACCGGATTAATTTCGCACATCAGCTCTTTCTGCCTGTCATCAAGATGGGTGGTATTGATAAAATTGGCAAGATATTCATTATACGAACCTGACCAGATAAGGTTAATGACATAATCGGAACCGAACAGGATTCCCGATTCAGTCTCTGATTTCAATATTTTAAAAACTCTTTCATAATCTGCCTGCCGAGGAGTCTGGCACGAACAGTCAGTATAAACATTCCGGTCAGCAGATATGTATTTAAGAATGACATTCAACCACTCACCGTTCCCTTTGTATTGAGTGCCCATATGGGCAAAGTTGATCTTCAGGTTTTTGAATTCGGATCTGGAGAGCACTTTTTGCCATTTGTTCGACGGATTAGTAAAATTATAAGCATGCGGCGATGTAATAAATCCAGCGTCACTGCAATGAACTGTAAGAGGAATGTTCCTCCTGATGCATTCGCTGTAAAGGAAACGGACCTTTTCCAGTTCTCCTGCATTCTCCTCAGGCCATGGATCAAAACCAAGAGGAGGATAAAGCTTTATGCCTGCAAATACGTATGAATAATAATCAGAATCAGTCTCCTCCTTTTTCCTGAAGATCATATCGTCAAGATCTATTCTTATAGTACCAAGCTTTTCAAAGAGCTTCCTTTGTCTGGTTGATGAATCAGTATCATTCTCATAACCTCTGAAATATTTATCAAAGAGCTCAACAATTTCCCGGAGATCATAATTCTGAGTATTAATTCCCAGAAAAGGGTAGATTTCAAAAAGCTTATTCTCTTTAACGGTTAATGTCGGAATCAGCTTCAGCCTGCCCTGTTTGTCAGGGTGAACAATCAGGTCATAATTATAATAAAACCAGACTGCGTTGATCAGATCAACAACCTGACTGATAATCGGTTTTGCCGGAGGCAGATTATAAAAACAATCTTCATTATTCAGGTTCTTATAACCAAAGTCCATCAGGAGCGGGCACAATACAATCTTATTATATTTTGCACCTTCGAAATTCCCGAAGTATTTTTTCTCTTTCAGGAGGAAATATTCCGTGTATAAAAAATGGTACTCTATAGCTCCCTCGATAACGGACAGGAGGTTGCGTAAATTACGTGCATCATACCTGAGGTAATCCTTTATTTTTTCGGCAGCTTTTCCAGTGAAAAGAAACAGCATCCACAAGGGAAGTACCTTCATCAGAAAAGGAAATTTCAGCATCACTTTTCTGACAGTGTCCTTGCTGATAAGGTCTTCATGAAGAAGAAATGCCAGGAGATTCGGATGACTTAAATCAAAAAGATGATAATGGATATCATAAAATTTCCGGCCCATAATTTATATTTGATTTCAGACTAATTCACCAATTATTTCTTCCCGGTAGCTGGTTGCCGGTCGCCGGTATTACCATATCTTCTCCATCAGCAGTATATTCCTCAGCTCATTTGGAGTCAGGTTCTCACGGATTTCCCCGGCGTCAGCGACTGATATATGTCCCGTCTCTTCGGATACTACAACTACAAGAGCGTCAGAGTGTTCCGACATACCTATAGCCGCCCGGTGACGCATCCCAAACCCGGGAGGCAATGTATACTGATCCGTTACAGGCAGGGGACAGCGTGCTGCCAGGATCATCTCATCATCAATCAGAACCGCACCGTCATGCAGGGGAGTATTCTTGAAAAAAATCGTTTCCAGCAATTCTGCGCTTATCCGGGCTTTCAATATTTCGCCTCCTTCAGTAAACATGTCAAGCCGGCTCTGCCTTCCGATCACCATCAGGCAGCCTATCTTTTTTGCTGCCATGGATTCAGCAGCTCTTACAATTTCCTCGGCAATTATAGGTCCGCCCGGATTATCCTTTACAGGGGCAAATAATCTGGTTAGTGAGAACTTTCTGTTTTTAATATACCTGTTCCCGAGTACGAGAAGAAACCGCCTCACCTCCTGCTGAAAAACAACAATTAGAGCTATCACCCCGACACCAATCACCTGTCCGAGCATTGAACTGACCAGTTGCATATTAAGTGCCTTGACAATAAGCCAGAACAGATAAATGAAAAAAACCGCAATAAATATGCTGAATGCCGAGGTACCCTTTATTATCCTGTAAAGCTGGAACATGATCAGGGCAACCAGAACAATGTCAATTATATCAAGTACTGTAACCGGTACTATCATCTTGCTTTATTTTCTATGCTGACATGAAACCTGTTTCTCTGAATTTTTTATCATTTCAATTAGCCTGACAGCCTGTACAGCTTCTCTGACATCATGGACCCTGAGGATATCAGCGCCTTTCATAAGGGCAATAGTGTTTAAGACCGTAGTGCCGTTAAGAGCCTCATCCGGGCCAAGTTCAAGTGTCTTCCAGATCATTGATTTCCGCGATACACCTATAAGCAAAGGTAAGC
>CAZLCF010000196.1:0-5926 GCA_964557905.1 uncultured Rikenellaceae bacterium
ATCACTTTTTCCATCACCGATTCAGGATAGGTTACTATGATCCCTTTCCTTTTACTCGATGACAGGTGATTCAGAACTTCTGTACGGAGAACGATATTTGCAGGCTCAGTCTGTTCGTACTGGACAGATCGTTTATATGTTGAAGGAAAGAAAAATACATTTTCATCACCTGTGAGGGATACCAGATCATTATAAAAATATGCCGCGTCTTCCTTTTCAGGAATTATTACAATATGTGTAAACTGGGTTTTCAGGAAAACCTTTGCCACAACCATAGTTTTTGACGATCCTGATAAACCGGCAATGCTTATCCTTTCTGTCCCGGAAGCGCTTATTGCTTCAGTCAGGCTGGAGAGAACCGGGTGGGCATTGAAATGGCCGGTTAATTCGTTTTCTTTCATTTGCTGGAATATGGCGGCAAATTTAATATCTATTTCCAGGAAATCATTTCAGTCTGGGAAACTCATACAGAATATCGTTTCCTTATCAGGGACTGACCTGACCTTCAGAATTCCTCCATGAGCTCCCATTATCTGCTTTGAAATACTTAGCCCAATACCTGATCCGTTTTCTCTTGTTGTGAAGAAAGGAATAAAAATTTCCTCAAGGTTCTCTTTGCTGATCCCTGGTCCGTTATCGGAAACACATATCTCCTTATGGTCGTTCAAATCGCAGCCGGCAATGACCTTTATCTTACAATCAGGATTATTTTCATTGGCTTCCACAGCATTTTTTATAAGGTTGATCAGCACCAGTGATATCAGGTTCTCATCAGCAAAGATCTCAAGACCGGGATCATTATTTATGAAAGAGATATTCATATTTTCGCTTTTCTCAAGAGAACCGGTAAGGATCTTTACTCTCGAAAAAAGTTCCGAAACTCTAAACAGCTTCATCTCAGGTTTCGGTATACAAGTGAGTTTACGGTACGATTCAACAAACTCCATAAGACCTTTACCCTGTTCTTTTATTACATTAAGCCCCTGCAGAGTGGTTGCAATGGTTTTTTCCGTTATCTCCTGTGGCACAACAGGTTTTTTCCCTGACTGGTAGATATTTGAAAGCGATTCAGATAATGATGTTATGGGTGTTATGGAATTCATTATTTCATGCATCAAAACCCTGATAAGCCTCATCCACGAATCAACCTCTTTTTCATCAAGCTCATGTTTTATATCCTGGACAGATAGTATAGTAAGTTCATTATTATCCAATCCGAATGATGTTGATTTTAACAGCAGCTCGATTTCTCCCTGCTTTGTATTGACGGCTACCAGGTGCCTTTCAAATGGTTTAAGATTCTTTATAATCAGGAACAGATTCCGGTCAACACGTTCTATCTGCTGCAGGTGCGTAAGCACATCCATCGTCAGAAGCCTTTTAGCTGCTGAATTTGCATGATGGATGAATCCTTTATTATTGTACGTAATTATCCCTGTTGCAAGTAATTCAAGTATTTTCTGAAAATATTGTTCCTGCTGCCTGTTCTCTATCTTCAGGTGTTGAATCTGCTGGTTTACATTATTCATGCTCTGGTGCAGTTCCCTGAGATTTCCCTCTTTGTTATCGACGGGGAAAGAAAGGTTTGAATCATCATTTTTGACGGAATCAAAAAAGAATCGTATGTTCCTGTTTGTCCTGTTCAGATAGGATATCAGGCTGACAGTCAGGATTATGATCGTAATGAAACAGATAATTGAAAAGCGTGCGGATTGTTCCGAAAAGATCAGATAACCCAGCAGCAGAGAAAGTGAAGCAATAAGCGATACACTTATTATAATATTAATATAGAGCCGTTTACTTATCATCTTGCTTGTTTTTCTTAAGTCTGTTATACAAGGTTTGTCTAGTTATTCCAAGTTGTTCTGCTGCAGCAGTATAGTTACCATTGTTTTTCTCTACTGCCAGCTGCATCATTTTCTCTTCCATCTCTTCAAGAGTAGCGATGGAATCCAGGCTTTTTATTTCTGCAGCAGGCCGCAGATAGAGATCGTCTGGTTTGATTATGGTCGTTTCACTGAGGATGACCACTTTTTCAATGGTATTCTGCAATTCGCGGATATTCCCGGGCCAGGAATAGTTCATAAGCTTATCGAGAGCCTGATGGTTTATTTTCAGCTCCGGCTTGTTATACTTCTGTACAAATTTTCTGAGAAAGAATTCAGCAAGTGTTATTATGTCATTTCCCCTTTTCCCCAGAGGAGGCATTTCAATCTGGATTGTATTGATTCGGTAAAGAAGATCTTCCCTGAAAAGCCCTTCCTTTACCATGTTTTCAAGATTCTTGTTTGTAGCACAGATTAATCTTATATCTGTGGGGATAAGCTGGTTTGAACCTATCCTTGTAATCTGTCTGTTTGCGATTGCCGCCAGCAGCTTAGCCTGAAGATGGAAGGAGAGGTTCCCTATCTCATCCAGGAAAAGGGTACCCTTATGGGCGATCTCAAACTTACCCTGACGGTTTTCTTTTGCATCAGTGAATGCGCCCTTAACATGACCGAAAAGTTCGCTTTCGAAAAGAGTCTCCGTTATAGCGCCCATATCCACACTTACCATTAATTCCTTCGCCCTGTCCGAAAGTCTGTGGATCTCCTGTGCTATCAGCTCTTTCCCTGTGCCGTTTTCACCAGTGATCAGAACATTGGCATCGGTCTTTGCCACCTTTCTTGCGAGATTCAGAACATTGATGATTTGTGGCGATGAACCAATGATATCGCGCTGTTCACGGTTTATCTCTTTCTTGAGCTCTGACTCTCTCTCCTTCAGATGACTGACCTCTTTTTTCGAGAGATTCAACTGAATTGCCAGCTTAAGGGTAGCCAGAAGTTTTTCATTATCCCAGGGCTTGAGGACAAAATCCGAAGCCCCTGCTTTAAGGGCTCTTACAGCCGTATCCACGTCACCATAAGCCGTGATCATCACGACCGAAATCTCAGGATATGTCTCCCTGATTTTCCCCAGCCAGTAAATACCTTCATTACCGGTATTGACTCCGGCAATAAAATTCATGTCCAGGATAACAAGGTTATAATCTTTCTTTCTCAGTTCAGGCAGGATCAGGTTAGGATTGGAAACAGGTGTCACTTCACCGAATTCAGATGTAAGAAGAATCTCCAGTGTACTTAGGATACTCTTATTATCATCAACTATAAGTATATTTCCTTTCTGGGCAGACATTTACAGTCTTTTGTAGTGATATTCCGCGGTCAAGATAAATCAAACTATTGAGAAAGTCAAGAAGATGTAAAATTATTTTACACAAAAACGTAAAAAATATATACAATATTAAAACACAACCCGTTGTATAATTCAGAATATCAGCATTATAGATTTATGGCATAATATTAGTTTTAATGAGGAGAAAGTATATTGAAGTATTTTCAATTTTGATGTTTTATTGATAGTCCGGATCAAAAAAAATGAAGCAGGTTATTAAATCTATATTAAGAAATTTCAGCAGGAAGCCTGTTATAAACCTGATAAATCTACTCGGGCTCTCTGTAAGTTTTTCGTTCGTAATCATCCTTTCTGTTTATTGTTACAGCGAACTTAATACAGACAACTTTCACAAGAATGGGGGAAGAGTCTACTTATATGGATTATCAGAAGGCAGTATTTATACACCAGGAATTCTTAAAGAGCAAATTGATATGAAAATTCCCGGAGTGGAATCGACTGTAAGAATTAGCGGAACATGGGAGCCTCCGGTTTTTCAGGTTGAAAATAAAGAGCCCTTAATATCCGATCTGATTTTTGCCGATGAAGATTTTTTTAAACTTTTTACCTACAGGTTTATTGAAGGGACACCTGAGACTACTCTAAAGGAACCGTTAACAATTGTGATAACAAAAACATTGTCAGACAAGCTTTTCGGTAAAGAAAGAGCTCTGGGTAAAACCATAAAACTAAACAATAGTAACAACCTTGTTATAAGTGCAGTTATTGAAGAGCCGGAAGCTAATTCCTGCTTATCATTCAGTGCCGTTACATCCATTGCAACCAGGAAAATTGTTCAGGAAGCCGGTGGGGAATACACAGAATGGGGATGGCGTGATTTCCAGACATTTCTCCTTTTAAAAAAAGGTATAAATCCTGATGAAACGGAAAAAGCCCTCCTGTCTCTTTTCCCGGAAGAATTTCAGAAGGATTATATAAATATTTATCTGACTCCATTAAGAAAAATCTACTTTTCGAAATTCTCGCTTTTAGGCAGCAATTATATAATCTCGGGGAATAAAAATAAAATTCTGATCCTGGTTTTGGTAGCAGTATTAGTACTTATAATTGCATTGATTAATTTCATCAATATTTCAACTTCTCAATGGCAGGAAAAAATCAGACTGACAGGTATCCTGAAGGTCGTCGGAGCCCAGCGAAGCCAAATAGTGCGTGATATGCTTGCAGAATCATTCATTTTCTTTCTGGCAGCTCTCCTAATTGCTATCGAAATCGTCAGTTCAATAAGCCCCTTTATCCATAGCTACACAGGGATCCATTTCAGTCAGAAACTGATATATTCACCTTGTTTTATTATAGTATCCCTGGTATCAATTCTTTTATTAAGTGTTTTATTCAGCATAATTCCGGCGTTGAAGATATCCTCGTCCAATGCGGTTGACAACCTGAAAAAGACAGTTGGACCAGACATAACCAGATTCTCCTTCAGGAGTATTTTTGTAACAATGCAGTTTATTATTGCCATTATACTTATTGCATTTACCTTGCTTATCCAGAAGCAGGTCTGGTTCGGAAGCAATAATCTTGGATTTAATAAGAAGAATATAATAGGTATTAAACTTACAGAACAACTGAAGCAGAAGAAAGAGGTACTTAATAACCTTCTTTTAGAAAACGCGGAGATCACTAAAGTTGCATTTACACAGTATTATCCTGGCAAGGACATTTTTCACAGGAGAGCCCAACTTGAACAGAATGGCGAAGAGAAACAACTGGATTTTGATACTTTCAGTGCTGATGCATCTGTTCTTGAGATTATAGGATTACAACTGGTTAAGGGGAATTTTTATACTGACAACATGTCTACTGACAAGGGGAAAGTTCTTGTGAACGAAACATTCCTCAGGGAACACAATCTTTTAAACCCAATTGGCAGCAAGATAAATATGGGCAATCGTACTTACGAGATTTTTGGCGTTGTGAAAGACTTTCATTACAGGCCTGTAAACCAGTCTATTGCATCTCTGGTAATAAGCAATGATTCTTATGCTTCATATTGTCTGGCAAACATCAAAACAGGGAAGCCCGGGTCGATATATTCTACCACAGAAAAAATAAGAACAATAGCTTCAGAACTCTCACCATCTTTCCCCGTGGAAGTGAATTATCTCGATGAGGCAATCCAGAATATGTATATCTCTGAACTCCGGTTCCGTCGGACATTCTCATTATTGGCAGGATGTGCCATAGTTATATGCAGCCTTGGTATTCTGGCCATGTCACTCTTTGCCTGCCAGCGTCGCGTAAAAGAAATAGGAATCCGTAAAGTAAACGGAGCCAAGATTCCGGAAATACTTTTAATGTTAAACAAAGATTTGGCAAAATGGGTTGTAATTGCTTTTGTGATTGCAACTCCCATTGCCTGGTTCTCAATGAATAAGTGGCTTGAAAATTTTGCATATAAAACCAGTATCAGCTGGTGGATCTTTGTGCTGGCAGGAATAATTACTATAGGGATTGCTTTATTGACTGTCAGCTGGCAAAGCTGGAGGGCAGCAACAAGAAATCCGGTAGAAGCATTAAGATATGAATAATTAAACTGAAGAAAATGTTCAGGTACTATTTAAGAATAGCTTTACGGAATATCACTACCAATAAGAAATTTTCAATAATCAATATTGCAGGTTTTGCATTTGCGATCTCAATATGCCTGGCTATTTCACTTTTCGTGATAAATGAATATTCTTAT
>CAZLCF010000197.1:0-997 GCA_964557905.1 uncultured Rikenellaceae bacterium
CCGCAACTGTAAATGCGGCACCTGCATATATAGTAAACGATATATATAAAAGGTATATCAATCCGCATGCAAGCGAAAAAAGATATGTAATGATGAGTTATGTCGCTTCAATACTGATTGTGGTGATTGGCATAATTGTGGGATTCTTTGTCACCTCCATCAATGAAGTTGTGCTGTGGATAACCGCAGCTTTATGGGGCGGATATACTGCTCCCAACGTTCTCAAATGGTACTGGTGGCGGTTCAACGGATACGGCTATTTCTGGGGTATGGTGGCAGGAATCGGAGCTGCACTTATTCTGCCTATGTTAAACCTGGAGATACTTCACCGCTGGCCCCTTTTGAATAACTTCAGCATGAATTCATTCCCGTTAATATTCCTTTTCTCTATTATCGGAAGCATATTAGGTTCACTGCTTACAAAACCTGAAGATGACGAGACACTTAAGAAATTCTATAAGAATGTCAGGCCATGGGGATTCTGGAAACCTGTCTATGAAAAAGTTATTAAGGACGATCCATCCTTCGAAAGAAATAAAGATTTCTGGAGAGATATGTTCAACGTACTTATCGGTATTGCCTGGCAGACCTCTCTGATTGTATTCCCGATATTTCTTGTTCTGCGGGAGTGGACATTATTCTTTATCTCTCTCGGGATTACAATAGTAACATCTGTTGTACTTAAATTCACCTGGTGGAATAAGCTGAAAGATTAAATAAATTAAACTGTTTGCTATGAGGTTCGGGCACTTTGATGATCTGAAAAGGGAGTACGTAATTACAAATTACAGAACTCCCTGGCCCTGGATAAATTACCTGGGCAATAAAGATTTCTTTTCCATAATCTCGAATACGGCCGGCGGTTACAGCTTCTACAAGGATGCCAGGCTGCGCAGACTGACCCGTTACAGATACAACAATGTACCGCTTGATGACGGCGGTAAATACTTTTATATAAATGAAACACAACTAAACCAAACAATAAGGAATATTAGTA
>CAZLCF010000197.1:1007-5911 GCA_964557905.1 uncultured Rikenellaceae bacterium
CTTTACTGATTCAAAAAGCTTGCTATGCAAATCATATAAATGAAAATGACACTGTCTGGTCGCCTGGGTGGAAGCCGGTTAAAACTGAAGTAGATAATTACTCATGCCGTCATGGACTTGGATATACTGTTATTAAATCGGAAAAAGATAACCTCCTGGCCGAGGTGTTATATTTTGTTCCTCTGGATGATACCTGTGAAGTGCAGAAAATGAAGCTGGTGAACAAGGGTGGCAAGCTAAAAAGCTTCAGGCTTTTCTCTTTCGTCGAATGGTGCCTCTGGAATGCCCTTGATGATATGACCAACTTTCAGCGAAATTTTTCTACCGGTGAGGTGGAAGTTGAAGGAAGCGTTATCTATCATAAAACAGAGTACCGTGAACGCAGGAATCATTATGCATTCTATTCAGCAAACATTCCTCTTTCGGGTTTTGACACAGACCGTGAATCATTCCTTGGAATTTACAACGGCTTTGACAGGCCTGAAACAGTTTTTTCCGGAAATCCGAAAAACAGCTATGCCCATGGATGGTCTCCGGTAGCCTCTCACTGCATCAGTATTGAACTTCAGCCCGGAGAAGAAAAGAATATCATCTTCGTCCTGGGTTATATTGAAAATCCTGATCATGAAAAGTTTACAGCACCCAAAGTGATCAATAAGGTACGGGCAAAGGCGATGATTGAAAGATATGATACTGTCCAAAAGGCTGAATCTGCCCTTAAAGCGCTCGGAGACTACTGGGAAAATCTGTTATCAACTATTCGGATTGATCATCCTGATCCCCGGCTGTCACGCATGGTGAATATCTGGAATCCGTACCAGTGTATAGTCACATATAATATGTCACGCAGTGCATCATATTTTGAATCCGGCATTGGCAGAGGAATGGGATTCCGTGACTCAAACCAGGACCTGGCCGGCTATGTACACATGATACCAGGACTGGCAAAACAACGTATTATTGATATTGCTTCCACACAATTTGAGGACGGAAGTGCTTATCATCAGTATCAGCCTCTTACCAAACGGGGTAATGCCGAAATAGGAGGAAATTTTAACGATGACCCTCTCTGGCTCATATTCGGAGTCGCCGCATATATTAAAGAGACAGGTGACTGGTCTCTCCTTGATGAGCAGGTCACATTTAATAATGATCCCGGGAATGTCGCCACTCTTTTTGAACATCTGAAACGTTCATTCTATCATGTCGTTAACCACAGAGGGCCGCATGGCTTGCCTCTGATTGGCCGCGCCGACTGGAATGACTGCCTGAACCTGAATTGTTTTTCCTCAAATCCTGATGAGAGCTTCCAGACAACTGAAAATCAGAAAGGAGGCAAGGCAGAGTCAATATTCATAGGGGCAATGTTCGTGCTATATGGTAATGATTTTGTAAGAATAGCCCTTAAGAGGGGTGAAAAAGAACTCGCCTCGGAAGCACAGAAGCATATCTATGATATGACCACCGTGATCAAAAAGCATGGATGGGATGGCGAATGGTTCCTTCGTGCTTATGATTATTATGGCGATAAGATCGGCAGCAATGAAAACGAAGAGGGTAAGATATTTATTGAATCACAGGGTATGTGCATCATGGCCGGGATAGGTCTTGAAAACGGTAAAGCTGTTAAAACGCTTGAATCAGTGAACAGGTACCTGGCTTGTGATCATGGTATTGTACTGAATAATCCTGCCTTTACAAAATACTACCTCAATCTTGGCGAGATATCGAGCTATCCCGAAGGATATAAGGAGAATGCCGGTGTTTTCTGTCATAACAATCCATGGATAATTATTGCTGAAGCCATTACTGGAAATGGTGACCGTGCATTTGATTATTATAAAAGGATCACTCCTTCATATCTTGAAGAGATAAGCGACCTGCATAAAACTGAACCATATGTTTACTCACAGATGATAGCCGGTAAAGATGCTTTTTGTCCGGGAGAAGCAAAAAACAGCTGGCTCTCAGGCACAGCAGCCTGGTGCATGTATTCCATAAGTCATTTTATTCTGGGAATCTCTCCTGATTATGATGGATTAATTGTCAATCCCTGTATTCCGGCTGACTGGAACGGGTTCAGGGTAACAAGGTTTTTCAGGGATTCGGTTTATAAAATTGAAGTGATCAATCCTGATCATAAATCGAAAGGCATTAAGGAGGTTTTGATAGATGGCAAACCACATTCGTCAAATATACTCCCTCTCTTTCCAAAGGGGACAGAACACAATGTTAAGGTGATATTGGGTTAAGAAATAACCCTTCCCCCGCGGGGGATGGGTTTGATGGTTGCAGGGAATGAAAGAAATCACGAAATAAATGTTTGCTCCTTTTATAAATATCACCTGCTCACCACTACACTTACTGAATTGATCTTGCCTCCTACCGGCGGGTTCATCTTTGAGACTTTTACAGTCGCTTTTTTAATTCCCTCCATCTCGGCATAAAGGGCATCAATTATCCTTCCTGCTATATGCTCCAGTAAATGGGACTTTTTCTCCATCTGAAGCTTCACTATCTCGTATGCTTTTTGATAATTGACTGCATCTTTAAGATTATCACTCGTCATTGGAACCTGCATGTCGGTTTCTAAAGTGAGGTCTACCAGGAACTTGTTGCCAACAATCTGTTCTTCCTTATAATGCCCGTGAAAGGCATAAAATTCCATTCCTTCAATGTGAATTAGTCCCATATTAACTTGTTGATTATCTTTTTATTACAAAATATTTTTATAAAAAATCAAAAATAATTGCAAAAATATTTGGTTTATATTATAAACTACTTTATATTTGCAACATGTTTATACATTTAAATACTCACTCATAAAATTAAACATTATTATGGAAAACGAGGAAAAATTGATGACAGGCGAGGAAAGCCTGAAGATCATTACCGATATGATCAATAAAACGAAGGTCAACATCCGCCAGAGCAGCTTTCACCTGCTCTTCTGGGGCTGGCTGATATTATTCTGCAGTCTTTCGGAATACCTGTTGTTCAGACTGACCGACTTTGCCACTCCGTGGTATGTATGGTTTTTTGTAATACCGGGTGTGTTTGTATCGATGACTTACGGTTTTGTAAAAGGCAGTAAAGAGAGTGTTTACACCTATGCAACCAATATCTATGTCTGGACATGGATCGGATTCCTGATTTCAGCCATTGTATTGTTCATAATTGTCTGGGATCATATGGAATCCGTGGAGCCTCTTATACTTACCCTGGCAGCAATTCCTGCTTTTGTCTCCGGATTTATCATAAAGTTCCGGCCGCTTATTATCGGTGCCGCAACCTTCTGGATATTTGCACTGGTTGCCCGCTTCGCAGGTCCCGATATTGCTCCGCTGGCAGTACCTGTAGCGATGCTTACGGGTTACCTTATACCGGGATATATACTGAGAAACAGGAACGGCCATGCCACAGTTTAAGGATCTCGACCCTGTACTCCATTCCCAGCTGAGACTTGCAGTAATTTCCCTGCTGATGGGAGTGGAAACTGCTGAATTTACCTTCCTGCAGGAAAAAACCGGAGCAACGGCAGGGAACCTCAGCATCCAGATCACCAAACTAAAGGAGGCCGGATATATTGAAGTGACAAAGAAATTCAGGAACAACTATCCTCAGACCCTCTGCAGAATTACTCCTCTCGGCAGACAGAAGTTTGCTGAATATGTCCAGGATCTTAAAGATTATCTGAACCCTGAAAAACAGGAGTAATCAAAGGTATTTTCACGATAAATAAAAATCAAATCCTATAAAATTTAAAAATCAAGCTATGACACATTTACTAATTATATTATCGTTATCTGTGAACTATATTTCCGGAAATTCCAACATAAGCCCGCTAAATAGAACAGAGATTCCCAACTGCCTGGCCCAATCTGAGAATGTTCAATCTGATTCATTGTTAGTCGATATTCAGAGTAAAATATATAATGCCTTTGTGAAGGATCATATATCTCAAAAGAATGATGCTCTGAATGAATTGAGTATTCAGTTAGAGAACCTTTACAAGATAAAGAATCAGAATCTGATCCTTTACTGGCGTTCTTATCTGCAGTTCTATTCATCTATTAATTATCTCTCAAAAGGAGATACCAGGTCAGCCGAAAATGAAATCAATAAGGGGATAGAATTGATGGAGTCTATCGAAAAGAAAAACTCTGAAGACTATGTCTTGTTAGCAATGCTTAAAAGTTTTAGTATTCAATTCGATACTTCTAATGCAATGTATATTTCAGAAGACATTAATAAAAGCATTAATAGTGCAATATCTCTCGATTCAACAAACCTGCGGGCCTGGTATGTGTCTGCCAGCAACGATTTTTATACTCCTGAACAATACGGAGGAGGGAAAAAAGCCGAAAAATATTTACTGAAAGCAATTTCATTACCTGCACAAAAAATTACAAATGGATATTTGCCTTCCTGGGGAAAAGAAGAATCTTACGAAATGCTGATAAGACTTTACATTCAGAATGAAAATTGGGATCTGGCTAAAAAATATTTCCAGGAAGGCGTTGCAGCATTTCCAAAAAGTTACCAGATAAACCAGTTAGCATCCAAATTAGCCGGGAAATAAATGAAGTACTGCATTTCATTGATATTCCTTTTCATTTCTGTTCCTGTTTTTTCGCAATCTCTGTTAAAAGGTGTTGTTAAAGACAGTAATGGTAATGCTGTATTTGCCGCTAACGTTTATCTGAAGAACAATCCGCAAAAAGGAATTGTCACAGATCTTGACGGCAATTTCAGCTTATCAGTCAACAACAGAACAGATACATTGATTGTATCTTTCATTGGCTACAACACAGCAAAAATCCCGTTGCAATCAGTTTCGATAAATGATTTTTTAAATGTTGTTTTAAAAGAAGACAGCAAAACTCTGGCAGAAGTTTTTATTA
>CAZLCF010000198.1:0-5909 GCA_964557905.1 uncultured Rikenellaceae bacterium
TCCTTTTTCACTTTCTCAGGGATATCGATTGAAATAAAACTTCTCATAATTCATCCGCAATTCCATATCAATACCCATTCCTGATTACTTTGGAATGTTACCCACTTTTTATCATGGGTATTCATATCCTGGAAGGTGATCATATACATCAGGTTCGGTTTATCACTTCCCATTAACACTTCTCCGAAAAACACCGGATTGAAACCCAGTTTCTGAAACAGCTTTATCTCGCCTCCCTGGTTGAACATATGGATCTTCTTTGTAGCCTTTGTTTCTGTGGCGCTCTCGTAATTTCTCAGTTCATATACCCTGTCACCAACAGGATTAGTATAAGACGGAGGCATAAACACAGGCATTTCAGTGAAAGCTTTCAGCAGAATGCTTTCATACCTAATAAACGGCGGATCGTTGTAAGGGGCATCAAGAAATTCCTTGCCGCTCTTCTGATAATCCTTATTCTTATCAAGCAAAGCCGGCAGTTTCAGATACTGGTCAATGGTTTTATATGGAATAAATACAATTATAAGCTTCCCGAATGCAGTATCACTTGCAACAGGTTTGAAGACACCAACGCGCGGAATACCGGCCCTATGCAAAGCCGGGAGGTATGCATCCCTGAGATAGCTGTCAATCCGTTCAGCCTGGGCAGAATTCTTTACATGGTAAACCTTTATTTCATAATACATCTGTTTTGCAGAAGCTGCATTCAGATTAGTTACAGCTGCAGATAATAAACTCATAATCACTACTATGAGTAATCCTTTTATTAAAGTATTAATGTGTTTCATGATAGAAAAACTTTATTTAATATGCTTTAGAAAATTCCTCTGATATCCCGTTTGCAACTTCCGGTGTCAGTTCAGAACCCGACTGAACATAAAACCTGTGATACAATTTCATTGATTCGCCTTTTTCAAGGTTAAAGTGTTTATTCTCCTGCTTCGGATCATAGGATTTCTGTCCCAGGTTATTTACTGAAAAGAGGCCATAGCCGCGGGCATGGGCATAAGCCGGATAACCCGGGTTATCCGGATGATCAAAAATACCGAATGTGATCAATGTATTATCCCTGGTCCCGGAAAGAATGACCCAGTCGTTCCTGGTACCCCAGACTGCATCGCCTTTAAGACCCTGGCTTGATGTGTACATACCTGTGACACCAGTATTGTCAATTGCATCGACAGTTGTCGGATTCCCTTTGTCATCTGTAAAAATGAGAGGCTGATTTGAGGGCATTTCAAACGCTCTGTCAACACGTATTGCAAACAAACCTTCCTTGCTATCAAGAATCGTAACAGGTCCGTTCTCAGCAGTAAGTGTGGTTATATGATCAACTGTCCAGGCATTCTCTGTACCTGAGAATATGTATTTTGTATTTTCCACCAGCACAGTATTCCCGTCGTTATCATCCCAGTTTGCGGTTACTTCAAGAACTCCTTTTTTCCCACTTTCAGCTTTTGCTATCTTCTTGACAGCGATGTGCCCGTACGATCCTTTCTTGTCAGCCGGAATTGCTGATGAGTTATTCCAGAAATCAAAGCCGTTAACGTTTCCATGATTGAACCATAACCCTACCTGGTGCGGATGATCAACACGTTCACCCTTCCTGGGTTCAATGGGAAAGCCCCTTGTTATTACAGAACCATTCGGAGCATTGACCGGGTAGAGGAATGGTTTTTCATATTTATCAGAATACTGATAGGATGTAAAAAGCTTATCACCGATAAAAACATCCACCCTGTGCATATTATCTACCTTTACAAGCTTTACATCTTTCATATACGATGGCTGGCAGCTTAAAGTGATTCCTGCAGCTGTAATCATTAACGGAATAATCAGCGTGATTAAGCCTGATCTCCTGTTCCTGAAATATTTACGAGCCATACTTACTATTTTTACAGTTAATACTGGAACACCTTTCCTCCTGCCATCACTTCCTGAGTCTTTTCATCAAAAGTTGCCTTCTCTCCCGTTCTCAGGCTTGCGGTGCACATTATATTGGCTATCGAGTGGTTATAGCCTGCAACCACATCAGCATTCGGTTGCTTACGGTCGCGGACACATTCCATCCAGTTTCTCATATGTGCCGTTGTCATCGGATCACCACCGGTATCTGCAGATGTTTCTACTCTTATGCTGGGCAATTCAAAAGGTTCAAGAAGGTTTGCCTTCATGTTCATTGCCTTTGCTTCTCTTTCAGTCAAGCCACCTTCAGAGGTAACTTTATTTGTATCAAGGTTGAGCATTCCTCCGTTTGAATAATAAAGCTCTTTTGTACCGCCGGCCGAATTTGTAAATCTTGACGAATAGACAACCTGGAATCCCATATCAGGATTTGCCGGATCGCCGTAATCCATAACCGCAGTCATGGTGTCAAAGTTGGTTCTGCCATCTTTCCAGAGGTAAATGCCGCCGTTTGCTGAGATGCTTCGCGGATGAGCAAGCTTTGTAAACCAGTGAACGGTATCGATCTGGTGAGCCATCCACTGTCCTGGTATTCCCGAGGAATATGGCCAGAATAGCCTGAATTCCAGGTATTTCCTGGGATCAAATACATCAGCCGGACGGTTCATCAGGTATCTTTTCCAGTCGGTATCAGCCTCATTAAGCAATGGTACCACATTTGGTCTTCTCCACCTTCCTGGCTGGTTGACATTCCATGTCATCTCAACCATTACTATCTTTCCGAATTTACCGGAGTTAATATACTCATTTGCAGCAATATAATTGGGAGCACTGCGGCGTTGTGACCCGATCTGTACTATCTTTCCTGATTTCTTGACAGATCTCAGAGCCAGCCTGGCGTCGTCCATGGTTTCTGCAAAAGGTTTTTCGACATAAGCATCACGTCCTACCTCAACAGCCTCAGCACAATGCAGTGCATGCTGGAAATCTGGGGTGCTGATTATTACAGCATCAGTATCATCTTTCCCATACAGCTCTTCATTATTGCGGGCAAGACGGAGAGTGATTCCCTTAGCTTTAAAAAAGGTATCAGCTTCCTCACGCCTCATGCTCCAGAGGTCAGAGAGAGCCGTAAATTCAAAGTTGAGTTCTTTGGTAAGTCCCATAAAAGCAGGTGCCAGTGATGCTCTGAATCGGTCTGAATATCCAACAATACCAACGCGTATCCTGTCATTTGCTCCAAGGATGTGTGAGTAACTCTTTGCACCGAGAGTCAAACCTGCGGCGCCGAGAGCAGTTTTCTGAATAAATTCTCTTCGGGTTGACATAATGTAATTATTTGAAGTTATTTTTCGTTTAACAGACTTATCAGGTAAAAATAATTTAAATCAGTTTTATAATGCACAAATACAATGTTTTTTTTTCGTACATCATTTTCTTAAAATACTATTTTTGTCTGTACTAAGATAAATAATGAAAAAGAAGATCATTGTTGATATGGATGGAGTGCTGGCAGATGTCTACACCCGGTTATTTGAAATCTATGAAAAAGAGACCGGTCACAGGCTAACAGCCGCAGATGTTGAGGGTAAACTTGAGGAAGAAGCTTTCCCGGATCAAAGAAAATGGGTGTCATCACCAGGATTTTTCAGAACATTGCCGGTTATGGAAGGAAGCTGTGGAGGATTAAAAAAGCTGAGTGAAAAATATGATATTATTGTAGCCTCCTTAGCAATAGAGTTCCCTAACAGTCTGACAGACAAACTGATGTGGCTTCAGGAGCACTTCTCATTTATCAGCTGGAAGCAGATAGTGTTTTGTGGTGATAAAAATCTTATAAAAGCCGATATCATGATCGACGATCATCCCAAGAATCTTGATAATTTCAAGGGTAAAACTTACATCTTTACCCAGCCTTTAAACATTCACATCAGTAACAGCAGGCATATCCGGGTAAATTCCTGGGCAGAAATAGAAAAAATCCTTATACCTTAAAATATGGAAAAAGAAAATAAACCTGCCGTAAAGAGGCTTTATTCACTTGATGCCCTCCGCGGATTCGATATGTTCTGGATAATGGGCGGCGAGGGTATTTTTATCTCCCTTGCTGCAATAACAGGCTGGCCTGTATTTCAATGGTGCGCCACCCAGCTTGATCACGTACCATGGCATGGATTTACATTTTATGATATGATATTCCCGCTTTTCCTTTTCATCGCGGGCATATCATTTCCATTTTCGCTGAAAAAAAGAATTGAAAAAGGGGAAAGCAGGAAATCAATATACAGACATATTATTTTCCGGGGACTGATCCTTGTCCTTCTGGGTATCCTATATAATAATGGACTGAGATTCAATTTTGCCGAAATGCGTTA
Source organism: uncultured Rikenellaceae bacterium (assembly GCA_964557905.1). Taxonomy (GTDB): domain Bacteria; phylum Bacteroidota; class Bacteroidia; order Bacteroidales; family VadinHA17; genus LD21. The sequence goes on from CAZLCF010000198.1 coordinate 4,281, forward strand.
TGGCAGTGTACTCGGTCGCATTGGTCTGGCATGGATGTTTGCTGCAATCATATTCATGAATACAAAACTGACATCCAGGATAATATGGTTCTGGGGACTGATCATCGTTTACTGGGTGCTTCTGGTTCTTTTCCCTGCCCATGATCTCGGTTCAACCGACATTTTTTCAAGGGAGGGGAACCTGACCAGTTATATCGACCGAATCCTGATGCCCGGCAGACTCTACCTGGGAAATCATGATCCGGAAGGAATTTTCAGTACGGTTCCTGCGATCTCCACTGCTCTGCTTGGCATGTTCACAGGAGAATTTCTGTTATCCGGATACCTGGAAAACAAGCCTTTACGAAGGGTCCTGTACATGATTCTGTCTGCAATAGCACTGATGATCATAGGCAAGCTCTGGAATATTGTATTCCCGATCAATAAAAACCTCTGGTCAAGCTCATTTGTCTGCTGGGTTGGCGGATTGAGCCTGCTTCTCTTTACCATTTTCTATCTGATTATTGATATCTGGAATTTCAGGAAGTGGGCTTTCTTTTTTGTTGTCATAGGATTGAATCCCATAACGATATACCTGGCAGAGAGGATCATTAACTTCGGGTCGGCATCCGGATTTTTCTTCGGCGGATTTGCAGATCTGCTCCCTGAAGCCTGGGCTCCTTTTGTGGAAGCTGTTGGTGTGACTGCAATCGGCTGGATATTTCTTTATATATTGTACAGGAAGAAGTTATTTTTAAAAATATGAAAATGATCCGTAACTTTATTTTAACCGCTGGGCTTACACTCTTCTTTTTTGCAGGACTATCTGCCCAGGCCGACACCATTTATAAAATATTTCAATTCCCTGCCGATAAGATACCGAGAATTGATGGTAATACTGACGACTGGTCATTTGTCCGGGATGATTATATTATAGGAAGTGACCAGTTACGAGATGATGAAAAGAAACATGCGGTTCCCGATCCTGAAAACCTTAATGTAAAGGTCCGTGTTGGCTGGGTGGCAGGCATGAACAAGCTCTATTTCCTGTATGAGGCTTATGATAACTACTGGGATTTCTCACGCACTGATCTTCATCACGATATTTTTGAGGTTGTCGTTGATGGCGATCAGTCCGGCGGTCCGATGATTGAGCAATTCCACCCTAATCCACAATTAAATAACTCATGGGAAGCCTATTTCAATTATCATGGAGTGCATGCACAGAACTATCATATTTATACTCCGGCCGAAGGGCAGGACTGGTGCCTGGCATGGGGTAGCCAGCCGTGGATCAAGGAGCTGCCGTATGCAAATACTGCATATTCATATAATTTTAAACCGGGAGAATCCGGGAAACTGGTGCTGGAGTTCTGGATAACCCCTTTCGACTATGCTGGTCCGGAGGGACCTGTCAGGGCAGTTGAATCAGTTCTGAGCGAAGGCAAAAACATCGGATTGTGCTGGGCAATAATAGATTTCGATGATGTAAATGCAAGAGGCAATAATGGATTCTGGAATCTTTCCGATAAACATACGATGTATGGAAATGCCTCACAATTAAGGACTTTCAGACTTATGCCACTCGAACCTGAATTCAGAAAAAAAATTGATGCACAGTGGTCTTTCAAAGTTGTGGATATGGACAGG
>CAZLCF010000199.1:0-5899 GCA_964557905.1 uncultured Rikenellaceae bacterium
CCTCATTGATATCGATTTTCAGATCCTTTTTATCCATGCCCGGAACAGCAAGTTCGAGTATAAAACTCTTCTCATTTTCCTTGATATTCACGGCAGGCATTGAGCTGGTCCTGTTTGATAATACCGGGAAGAAATCATCGTCAAAAAGATTTGACAAAAACGGGCTATAAGTTCTTTTTGTAATTGTTGGTAACATAGCTTTATCCTCCATTATTTTAAGTTTAACATATTTTTTATTTATGCTCTTGGATTGTCAAGTTCTGTTCCAAACTAAAAATCATGACAATATGGCATATTTCATAAAAATATAACAGACATAATGACAGTTATGTAATTTCAAAAATTTAAATTAGGTTTGTATAAAGGAAAGTCAGTGAAATGAAAGCAGTATTAAGAAACATCCTGATTTTTTTAGCAATCCTGGTTCTTATAGCCGGTGCCTGGTATTTTCGCAATATTGTGGCATATATCCTTGTCTCAGGTGTTCTGTCAATCATTGGACGTCCTCTCGTCGACCTCTTCTGTAAGATCCGGATAAGGAAATGGAAATTTCCCCGTGTTCTCGGTGCTTTGCTGACACTGCTCATAATATGGGGAGTTATTGTATTGTTTTTCGTCATTTTCGTACCGCTGGTAACCAGGCAGATAAATTATTTTTCAACGATTGACAGCGAAAAAATCGTTCAGCTTGTTGAAGGGCCGATAGATAAAATTGAAAATATCTTCCGGTCATTCAATTCAAAAATTACCGAAGAGCTGTCATTAAAAGATTATTTTGCCGGGAAGGTATATGAAGTTCTGAATATTAATATGATAAAGAATTTCCTGGGATCTGTGCTCGGCATACTGGGGAACATTCTGGTTGCAATATTTTCAATATCATTCATTACATTCTTTTTTCTGAAGGATCAGCATCTGTTTTTTGAATCCATCCTGATGTGGGTTCCGGATAAATACACCGAGAATTTTAAAAGGGCACTCTATTCAATTAAAAACCTGCTGACCAGATATTTTATAGGAGTAGTGATGCAGTGTACCGTTATAATGATCTTGATCGATATCGGGATGACCATCGTTGGGATCGATTTTCAGCAAGCCCTTGTAATGGGACTTATCCTTGGAATTCTGAACGTAATTCCATATGTGGGCCCATGGATCGGTTTATTTATCGCAATAATAATGGGTGTAGCCTCTCATATTGACCAGGATTTTTCAACCGTGGTCGTTCCGCTTGTTTATTATATGATTATCGTTGAAATTATTGTGCACGCCATCGACAATATTGTTAATCAGCCCCTTATCTTTTCCAACAGTGTAAAAGCGCATCCTCTTGAGATTTTTATCGTGGTGCTGGCAGCAGGATTTGCAGCAGGTATACCGGGAATGATACTGGGTATTCCCACCTATACAGTCCTCCGGGTTTTTGCCAGGGAGTTCTTTTACAACTTCAAGGCGGTCCAGAAAATTACATCAGGTCTTTCACCTGAAAACATTGGCAAACATAATAATCCGTTTGAAAAGGTTTCAGAAGAAAAGGATGAGCCTGAAAATCACGGGAAATCTGAAAAACAAAAGAAACCTGAAGAATCCGGATCATAGATAGATCCAGGTAATTAAAATAGCCGGAATAAATAGTTTTACCATACTATCTGACTGATGAAATTCCTCCTTCCGTATGCAGCGAAACTATTCCGTTTCTACTACGATGGATTCAATAATATGTCATCATGGGGAAAGAGGGTCTGGATCATTATCATCATTAAACTCTTTATTATTTTCATTATTCTGAAAGTATTCTTTTTCCCTGATTTTCTGAAGAGGGAATATGATACTGATGAGCAGAGAAGCGAATATGTCCTTGATCAGCTAACCAAATCATCTGAAACAAATGATTGAAAATGCAGCTCTTACAGACTGGTCGAGAGCCCAGTTTGCTCTTACGGCTATTTACCACTGGATCTTTGTCCCCCTTACCCTGGGACTGTCATTTATAATTGCCATAATGGAAACCATTTATGTGCGCACCGGGAATGAGGAATGGAAAAGATTAACCCGTTTCTGGATGACTCTTTTCGGGATAAACTTCGCAATTGGTGTGGCTACAGGGATCATTCTCGAATTTGAATTTGGCACCAACTGGTCAAATTATTCCTGGTTTGTGGGGGATATATTTGGTGCTCCGCTGGCAATAGAAGGCATTCTGGCGTTTTTCCTTGAGTCGACCTTTATTGCGGTAATGTTTTTCGGATGGAATAAGGTGGGAAAGAAATTCCACCTGGCCTCCTCCTGGCTGGTGGCTATAGGGGCCAACCTGTCAGCTCTCTGGATCCTTGTTGCAAACGCCTGGATGCAAAATCCTGTAGGTATGATATTTAATCCGGATACTGCCCGCAATGAAATGACAGATTTCTGGGCGGTTCTTTTTAATCCGGTCGCCGTAGATAAATTCCTGCATACAGTTTCCTCAGGATTTCTGCTTGCTTCACTGTTTGTACTTGGCGTGAGCTCCTGGTTCCTGCTGAAAAGGAGAGAAGAATGGCTTGCAAAAAGAAGTATATTCATTGCTGCGGTATTCGGGCTCTTTTCATCACTTATGGTAGCATTTACGGGAGATACGTCAGCAAGGACACTGGCTGAGGTTCAGCCTGTAAAATTCGCTGCTTTCGAAGCCCTCTACGAAGGCAAACAAAATGCAGAACTGGTAGCATTCGGAATTCTGAAAAATTCTGAAAAAGAATCAGGTTCATTGAAAGTCAGGGATTTTGCATTATCAATTAAAATACCAGGATTACTTTCAGTAATGACTGGCGGGGATAAAGAAACATTTATCCCGGGAATCAAGGACCTTGTTTACGGGCTTCCTGACAGTACAATCCTGGCTGTGGCAGAAAAGATGAAAAGAGGGAGGACGGCCAGGGATCTGTTAAATGATTACAAGGAAGCTAAGAAGCAAAATGATCAGGCTCAGACAGAAACAATAAAGAAAATCTTTCAGGAAAAAAATTTCATCAACGACTATTTCAGGTATTTCGGGTATGCATTTCTTGAAACACCCGAAGAAGCGGTCCCCAATGTGCCTGTAGCATTCTATTCATTTCATCTTATGGTAATGTTGGGATTCCTTTTTATCCTTATCTGCTGTGTTGCTCTCTTTCTGATACTGAAAGGAACTATTTCAAAAAACAGGTGGTTCCTCCGGATTGCCTTGTTTTCAATCCCGCTGGCATATATTGCCAGTGAATCCGGATGGATCCTTGCTGAAATGGGACGCCAGCCATGGATCATACAGGATCTGATGCCGGTATCGGCAGCGGTCTCACAGATCAGCGCGGGTGCAGTTATGACAACATTCATTCTTTTTGCACTGCTGTTCACTGCCCTGCTCATAGCCGAGGTCTCAATTATGATCAGACAGATAAAGACCGGTCCAAAACATTAGGAGGGATAATTATGACAACGATGATATCATATCTTTTTCTGCAATCTTACTGGTGGGTGATAATCTCTCTCCTTGGGAGCCTGCTGGTGTTTCTGATGTTTGTCCAGGGAGGTCAGTCAATGATCTTTTCCCTTCCCGATACTGATGTCCGTAAAACAATGATAATAAATGCATTAGGAAGAAAATGGGAATTCACATTTACTACCTTTGTGACATTCGGCGGTGCATTCTTTGCCGCCTTCCCCCTGTTTTACGCAACAAGCTTCGGAGGAGCTTACTGGGTATGGATCGCAATTCTTTTCAGCTTTATTATTCAGGCTATAGCCTATGAATTCAGATCGAAACCGGCTAATGTCCTGGGTAAAAGAACATTCGATATTTTTCTTTTTCTCAATGGAGCGATCGGACCTTTCCTTATCGGTACTGCAGTGGGAACCTTTTTCACCGGCTCTCAGTTCAGTCTGAATAATATGTTCAATGTACAGTGGGCTAATGGATGGAATGGACTGGAGGCTTTGATCAATGGCAGGAACATTGCACTAGGACTGGCAGTCCTGTTCCTTACAAGGATTAATGGTTTATTGTATATAATCAATTCGGTGGACGACGGGGAGCTGTTAAGCCGGTCTGTTAAAAAACTGGTAATTAATTCAATATCCTTTCTCGTCTTCTTCCTCTTCTTCCTTGTTACACTCCTGGTATCAGAAGGATATGCAGTTGACAGAGAAACAGGTCAGATTGTGATGGAGAAATTTAAGTATTTAAATAATTTCCTTCAGATGCCAGTAGTCATGGTTCTATTCCTGGCAGGAATCGTTGCTGTCCTTTATGGCATTGGAATCACAATTTTCAAGAATAGCCGGAAGGGAATATGGTTTAGCGGAGCAGGTACAGTTCTTTCAGTTTTTACTTTGTTCCTTGTTGCGGGATTCAACGGGACATCATTTTATCCGTCATCTTTTCATTTACCAAGCTCCCTCACAATTCATAATGCATCTTCAAGTCAGTTTACTCTGAAAACCATGATGTATGTTTCATTCATAATTCCATTTGTTGCAGCATATATATGGTATGCATGGAAGGCAATCAATAAGAAAAGGATTACTGAAGATGAAATGAAAGAAGAAGGGCATGTTTATTAGACCTTTATCTGAATGACAACGAGATAAGAGAGATAATTATATATAATGGTATAATCAGGGGAGTTGCACCCAGTCCAAAAATAGCCAGAGACGCAATTACCAATGCAACAAAGATATACCGTCCTTCATTTCCCCTGAACTTCAGATGTGCGAATTTCAAAGAGAACATAGGGATCTGTGTCACCATAAGCAGGGAAAGCACTAGAGTGTATATTAGTATTGCAGCGGTGGATCCTGCAAGATCGGTGATCAGACCGGAATCTGAATAATTCATACCAATTACTACTGAGATAACTGCAAGTGCATTTGCCGGAGTGGGTAAACCTTTAAACGAAGTTATCTGGGTTTCATCAATGTTGAATTTTGCGAGCCGCAAACCGGCACAAACAGGCATAATCACGGGGGAGAGGAGAATCAGAACGACCAGGAAGCCATCAGCATTAGTTATTATCGGAGCTGATAATGAAAGAGATGTGCCCAGAAGCTGGTAAATCAATATAGCCGGTGCCACACCAAAGCTTACAATATCAGCGAGAGAATCAAGTTCTTTTCCGATTGGAGAATATGCTTTCAGAAATCTTGCGGAAAAGCCATCAAGGAAGTCGAATATCATTGCTGCCAGGATCAGCCATGAGCCGGTCACAATATCTCCGTTGATGGCAAAGATAACTGCAATAAAGCCGGCTGCAAGATTAAGAGAAGTAATGAAATTAGGGATATGCTTCATCCTGAAAATAATTGTTCACGAGGAGGGTAAAATTAAGATAAATTTCAGTAATAATGCCATTTTGGTTAAATTTGGCTCCATGAATAATCTGCCAATGATCGATTTCAACAATATAAAGATCGCAGTTGATTTTGATGGGACTATCGTTGAGCATCAGTACCCGGAGATCGGCAAGGAAAAACTGTTTGCCTTCCAGACTCTTAAGGAGCTTGAAAAAAGAGGGGCCAGGATTATCCTCTGGACATTCAGGACGGGTAAAGAGCTTGAAGATGCTGTAAATTTTTGCAGGCAGAACGGTGTGGAATTCTATGCAGTAAATAATAACTATCCTGAAGAGGTACTGGATGAAACAGTGGCCCGGAAGATTGATGCGGACATATATATTGATGATAAGAATATCGGAGGATTTCCGGGATGGAGCGAAGTATGGCAGATGCTTTATCCTTTCGAACTTCAGCAGAAAGAAGCAGAAAAAAGGATCATCTCAGCACGAAAGGATATTTTCAAACGTTTATTTTCATGGAAAAAGAAAACAAATGAGAAGTAATTATCTGAAATATATACTCTCCCTTTTTGTTCTGCTTACGATAA
>CAZLCF010000200.1:0-2808 GCA_964557905.1 uncultured Rikenellaceae bacterium
GGTGAGTGGAATCGTAATAGCCGAGGGAGATTCCTCGCTAATGCTCGGAATGACAGTGCAAAGGTGAGTGGAATCGTAATAGCCGAGGGAGATTCCTCGCTAATGCTCGGAATGACAGTGCAAAGGTGAGTGGAATCGTAATAGCCGAGGGAGATTCCTCGCTAATGCTCGGAATGACAAAGCAAATGTGAGAGAGGTTAGGGAGCAGCGGCGATTTGCTTGTGCAAATCGCCGCTGCTCCCTCCCATTTAAATAACACATTGTCATTCCGAATGGAGTTCCGATTTATCGGGACGAAATGAGGAATCTCCTTCTTTTATTTCCTTTTTTTATAAACAACCACTTTCTCCCTGTTGATGCCGGCCACTACCAGGGGTGTATCTCCCTCAAAATAAAGCAGCGACTCTACCATTCCCTGGAGCAGTATCCCGCTTTTGGAAGGTGGCAAGATATCAAATGACTGACTTTCCCCTTTGCTCAGCAGAACCATTCCTTTGTTTGCATCATAGTATCCCGTGGAAACATCATAAGTATGATCATTACCTCCCAACAGCACATCGGGATAATCATCGTTATTGAAATCCCGTACTATCATCTTTTTAATAGGAGCAATCTGTAATGATTTCGGCAGCTTTTCCCACCTGAATTTACCTTTGTCGTTCCAGAGAACATAACTTGAGGTCGTATTGACATTCAGCATAAACTCAAGTCTTTTTAGTGTGTTTTCATCCAATATTTCATCAATGCCTGTATAGCTGAAAGTCTTGTAATCCTGAAATTTCTTTTGAAAGAAAGCAGACTGTCCCCAGAGTTCGTCAAGGTAATTGATCGGGTATTCTGTCATCTTATCATTCCGGTCTTTCCAGTAAGCAGTTGACACCGGATCTATATTTCCGTCAAGGTCTATATCAAGGATATAAAGGCTTAACGGGTATTTATCGCTTATGGTGAACCGGTGATTTTCACCGAGATTTCCTGCAATATAATCATCATCCCCATCCTGGTCGAAATCTCCTGCAGCCAGTGAGTACCAGATTCCCTGGTGTTCTTCCATTCCAGGTATGATCTGGGGTATCAGCTCTTTCCCGTTCACATTCTTTAAAACTGCAATAGAATTCCACTCTCTTGCCACTATCAGATCTTCCCATCCGTCTTTATCGTAATCGCTCCAGACAGCATCGGTTACCATGCCCAGGTTCAAACGGAAAGTGGTGTCGGCTGAAAAATGGCCGTTATTGTTTATTATCACCCAGGAATGGTTGGCATATGGGAACATTCCTTTCTTAACCCTGGAACCGATAAAGAGATCCAAATCGCCATCATGATCAAAATCGAATGGCCTCAAGACAGAAGCAGGAAAAGGCGGAACAGGAAGAGCGGTTCTTTTAAATGAACCATTATTATTTTCATACAAATAATGCCTGTAATCGCTTTCGTTTGGATTTTCATATGCGCCAGCGAGGGCTACTACATCATTATCGCCATCTCCGTCCGTGTCCACTATGGCCAGGTCTGCTTCTGAAAACTCTTTTTGAGTTGTCAGTCCTTCAATTTCTGATCTCTCAAATCCTTTACCTCTTCTTAAGAAGACAGTGGTCGGCAATTTATTTGTGGAACCGATGATAAGATCTTCTCTCCCATCGTTATCAATGTCGCCTTTAGCCATTCTTGGTCCTATCTGGGAAAATTTATGAGGAAGAATATTCTGATTCAGATAAAAATCCGGAAAATCTATCTGATCATGTACATAGTCAATTACATCATCACATTTTTTAAATAAAAGGCATTCTGCCGCATGAGTTTTTCCATTCATATCTGAAGGAAGGAAATTCTTTTCATCTATTTCAATAATCTGATTGGCCCGGATATTTTTAACCAGTGTTGTATTTCCAGATGCTGGCCATGTAATTTTTATTGAATCCACGGAGGTTTCCTCCGAGAGGCCAAAGTGAATTAGCGGGTCAACTGAAGAAGCATATCCCCGTGTAAGGAAGTGCTCGGAAAACTGGTATTTACCATTTGTCCATAATTCGATCTTCGCACCCAGGGCCATTGTATTGCCATCTTTTCCTGTCAGCCTGATCTTTATGAAATTGGCTTTCCTGGGTGATTTTTCCACAGTATAATTCCGCAGAATAAAAGCTTCGTCATTTATATTATTTGTGACATAATCCAGATCACCATCATTATCGAGATCGACAAAAGAAGCGCCGTAAGAAAAAGAAGGGATATCCGGCAGCCACTCTTTTGACCTGTCTATGAACCTGAGCTCACCTGCGTTTTCAAAAGCAAAATTCTGCACTTTGACGGGAGGGGCTATTTCAATAGCCTGTAATGCATCGACCAGATATCCGTAGAACTTTGTTTTGTATACTGTATAGTCCTTGTCGGTCATATCCCTGGGAAAGCCATTGGCAACCATAAGGTCCTTATCCCCGTCATTGTCATAGTCCGCAAACAGCGGCGACCAGCTCCATTCGGTTGCCTGTATTCCCATCATCTGGCCCACCTCGCTGTAGGGAAGCATTTCACCGTTCATGAAACCGTTGTGCAGGTGGAGCATGTTCCTGATGTACTGGTGCTCAAAGCCATATCGAGCATCAACCTCATAAAATAAATAGCTGGAGCCGGCGTTAGTCTGTCTTTTCTTATAATAATGTTCGGGCAGCATATCCAGGGTGAACATATCAGGATTCCCGTCATTGTTCACATCAGCCATATCATTGCCCATTGAGGATCTTGACTGGTATGACATATATTTTCTGATTTCATTGCGGAAGGTTCCATCTCCCTGGTTAATATAAAGCA
>CAZLCF010000200.1:2908-5884 GCA_964557905.1 uncultured Rikenellaceae bacterium
ATATATTTTCTGATTTCATTGCGGAAGGTTCCATCTCCCTGGTTAATATAAAGCAAGTCGTTGGTAATGAAATCATTTGAAATATAAATATCCGGATACCCATCCATATTAACATCGCCCATTGCCAGTCCCAGCCCAAATCCTTCAAACACAATTCCTGCCGGAATGGTTACATTACTGAATGTTCCGTCTCCGTTATTTTTGTATAATCTGTCATTATTTATTGCTCTTCCGTCCGTTATTCTGGCTGAGAGTGAAGTGTTCATCCTTTGATTTACCGTATTATTCAGAACATAAAGGTCAAGGTCGCCATCGTTGTCATAATCAAAAAATGCTGCACCTGTGGATTGTCCTTCTTCTGCAATTCCATATTCTTCGGCCATTTCAATAAAGAATGGATCTCCATCGTCCCCGGTCCCCTTATTTACCCATAACCTGTTTTTACACTTCTGCGGATCGGGATTTGTTGTAGAGGTGAGATAAACATCCAGCCATTTGTCGCTGTTGATATCTACCAGTGTAACGCTGCCGTACCATTGATCATTTGTCAGCCCCTCAAAGTTTGAAGTGATATCCCTGAATTTGAAATTGCCTTCATTAAGATAAACCCCTGGAGAAACCTGGTTCCCTGCAAAAATTATGTCGGGCAGTCCATCATTGTTCAGATCGCCGATACCAACTCCGGCCCCGTTGTATATGTATTCATAAGTAATTACATTAAAACTGTCAGATTCTGATATTGTGTTCTTAAAATCAATTCCGGTTTTCTCGGAATCTACCAACCGGAATTTTGTTGCTTCTTTACAGGAGGTAAATAATACGGCTAATAATAAAAGCGACGACAGAAATGATTTTCTCATGTTTTAATCAATTAATACAGGTATTTTCAAAATCGGGTAAAAGTAAAAAAAAAGAAGAGTATCACAAAAAGCTGGATTTATTCTCTTGGAGATTCCTCGCTTACGCTTTGAATGACAAAGTGAATGTGGGGACATTAGGAAGCAGCGACCGAGGGAGATTCCTCGCTAGCTCTCGGAATGACAGGGCAAATATGGGGGGACATGGAGGAGCAGCGGCCGAGGGAGATTCCTCACTAGCGCTCGGAATGAGGAATCCCTACGCTTATAATCGTTAATAACAAAAAAAGGGGCTTTCTGCAAAGCCCCTTTTGAATGCATTATTCAGTAATTATTAATCTGTTATCTGTTCTGAACCAGTTTTCCGTTAGCCACGTCAATCTGACGTTGCGGTATCGGGACAGTTACATCTTCAGCTCCGACCGTGGCAGTGCCGTACATTGAATTTCCCCATGGCATTGATTTTTCATGAACAAGAACTCTGTTCAATTCAGTTACGGTAATTCCCCATCTGTTCAGGTCGAAATACCTGTGTCCTTCCATGCCGAGTTCAAGCTTTCTTTCCATATAAAGGGCAATAAGTGCATTTGCCGGGCTATCAAAAGGATATACCCCTGCAGCATACTCTTCAATATCGTAGTTTGCAGCATTTGTAGTACCATCTGCTTCTTTAACAAATCCGTCAGGATTTGCAGCCCTGGCACGGACAAGGTTAATATTGATACGTGCAGCCTCTACCTGGTTGTTTTTAATCTGGCATTCTGCAAGTAACAGGAGAACATCAGCATAACGTATCATACGATATCCGTTGGCTGTATACCCTGAAGTCCAGCTGCTGATATCTGTAAGTACCCTTTCCTGTGATTTCTTGTATACCTGTTTCTTGCCGCTGTAAGGTCCGGCATATGTCTGGTCACGAATCCAGTCTGCACCTGTCATTACTCCCCAGTCCCAGTACGGAATTCCTTTCCTTCCCACAGACCAGTCGAGACGCGGATCCAGGGTACCGGCATCTTCAGTCCATACCAAAGTCTTTACCCACTTAGCTGGCGTGGTAACCGGATTATTGGCTGAATCTTCAGCCAAAGCCTTATAATAGGTCTCTGAATGTAGGCCATTAGCTATAGTTACAACAGCGTCCTTTGCATATTTTTTAGTAGCTGACCATATGTTAGTTTTAGGAATACCCTGATCATCTATCAACGGATCATCATTATATTTGTAATCCAGCAATGGTAATCCGTTTTTCGTTCTGAATGAATTCGCATATTCTGCTGTAGGCTGGAAGAATCCGCAGCATCCTCCGGGAGATCCACCGCTCTTGTACGGGAAATTGAGGACTTCACCGGGACCTGCATTCCATGCGTTTGCACCATCATTAACGGAATACTGAACCGTATATACTGATTCGATACCGTTACGTTCTTCAATATCGAATATCTCACCATAGGTCGTAGCGAGCCCGATAGGGTCGCCATCAGGTTTTACGCCACTGGTTTTTACAGCCTGCAGGAGGGTTTGTGCTCCCGAATAGTCTTTGTTCATCTGCATCATTGCTTTTGCAAGCTGTACTCTTGATACGGTTGCGTTCCATCTTCCTATTTGCCCCATATCTTCGTCCAGATTTAATCCCTCAGACAGATCAGCGATGATCTTTGACCTTACATCCTCAGAGTTGCCAGCGGCTTCCGCGTCAGTTTTTTCATCAATATATGGTATTTTTTCCCATAATCTCCATGCTTCAAAATGGTACCATCCGCGAAGCACTCTTGCCTGCTGAATGATTACATCTGCTTTTGCCTGTGTTAGTTTACCGCCGGTTACGGCTGTATTGGCCATAATAATAACGTTATTGCACCTGGAGATTGCTTCATAGATCACTCTCCACTTTAGATTCAGGTAAGGATTAGTAGCCGTTTCTGAAAAGGTCTGAATCGGGTTGATATCAGGCTGGTCGCCGGAGTCAGTCCCTTTGTTTGCTATCATGCCACGGATATCGCCCCATACCCAGTTGCTGGCAGTTGTCTGCCAACCGTCACCGTAGCCAGAGCATGCCTCGTCGATCATTGCATAGGCTCCGGTCAGAAGTGCATTGACACCATCTTCTGTTGCCAGCACA
>CAZLCF010000201.1:0-5836 GCA_964557905.1 uncultured Rikenellaceae bacterium
AGTGATTATGAATCAGGAAATAAAAGATCTGATTGAGATATCAAGATTCTATGGAAGTGATAAGAACTTCGTGATAGCCGGAGGTGGCAATACATCATTCAAGGATGATCACACTCTATGGATAAAGGCAAGCGGATACCCCTTATCAGAGCTTACAGCAGAGGGGCTTGTTGCCTTAAGCAGGGTAAAACTGCATGAGATCGCTGCAAAAAGTTACTCCGATGACCCTGTAATAAGGGAAGAACAGGTAAAAACCGACCTCTTTAAAAGTATTATTGATCCCTCGCAGATCAAACGTCCCTCGGTCGAGACTTCATTGCATGAATTGATCCGGTATAAATTTGTTGTTCACCTGCATCCTTCCCTGGTAAACGGAGTACTGTGCAGCAGAAATGGAAAGAGCTTCATTAACCAGCATTTCGTAGATAAGGTCCTTTTTGTGCAATATACCGATCCGGGTTATACTCTTTTCAAAAAACTCGAAAAAGAGATTTTGATTTACCGGGATAATAATCAGAGCGATCCGCAGATTATCTTCCTCGAAAACCATGGTGTTTTCACTTGTGCTGATTCTATTGCCGAGATTAAAAGAATCTATAAGTCAATCATCGCCACGATTGAAAAACAGATACCTCTAATATCCGGTATCAAAGAGCTTCCATATAATCCTTTGCTCCATAAGGTTCTGCCGGGAATACGGATGCTCCTTACTGAGGGAAAGACCAAAGTTATCAGGTACAGGCATAACACTCTGATTTCTAAATACTATATTAATCAGCAGGAGTACCATAAAATTTCACTCCCGTTAATTCCCGATATCATTGTCTATTGCAAGGCACGATTTCTGTATATTGAGCAATCGTCAACTGCAGAAAAGATACTTGACTCTTTCAGGAACCAGCTCCCCCGCTTTCTGAATGAGTACGGGTATCTTCCCAGGGTCGTCGTTATAAAGGATATGGGTGTCTTCGCGATCGGTGATACCTGCTCAGCAGCCGAAACCATTCTTGATGTTTATGAAGACCTCATCAGGATTTGTCATTATGCACTGCAATGCGGAGGGACAAAATTCCTTGCGCCTGAACAGGTTGCCTTCATAGACCAGTGGGAAGCAGAAAATTACAGAAGGAAGATCGCAAAACCGGATGACCACGAAAACAAACTGGCTGATAAAATTGCTATTGTCACCGGAGGAGCGCAGGGATTTGGCGCCGGTATAGCCGAAGCACTCTTCAGGCATAATGTTAATGTTGTGATTGCTGATCTGAATGAGGAAGCAGGCAGGATCCTGGCCTCTAAGCTGATGAAGGAAAAACCATCAGGAAGAGCAGTTTATATCAGAACTGACGTTTCCGATCCTATATCTGTGAAGGAGCTTGTAGTTACGACAGTAAGCGAATTCGGAGGTCTTGATATAATGATCAGCAATGCCGGTATATTGAAAGCCGGAGGTCTTGATGAGATGGAACCGGAAGTATTTGCCAAGGTCACGAACATAAATTATTGTGGTTATTATTACTGTGCCAAGTATGCTGCAGAGGTAATGAAACAGCAGAATCTTGAGAAACCGGATTATTTTGCTGACATCATCCAGATCAATTCAAAATCGGGGCTTCGCGGAAGCAATCGCAATTTTGCATATGCCGGAGCAAAATTCGGAGGCATAGGTCTCACTCAATCCTTTGCAACGGAACTGGCTCCTTTCAGGATCAAGGTCAATGCCATCTGCCCGGGAAATTTCTATGAAGGACCGCTATGGTCTGATCCTCAGAACGGATTATTCGTCCAATACCTGAAAACAGGCAAGGTCCCCGGTGCCAAAACGATTGAAGATGTCAGGAGATATTATGAGGAGCTGGTTCCGATGAAACGGGGATGCAGGCTTGATGACGTGATGAAAGCCCTCTTATATATTATTGACCAGGAGTACGAGACAGGGCAGGCTGTGCCGGTGACAGGGGGACAGGTGATGCTGGGATAAAAATATGAAAACAAAAGCAGTTCGAATATACGGAAAAAAGGATCTTCGGCTTGAAGAATTTGAGTTGCCGGAGATGAAGGACGAAGAGATACTCGCCCAGGTCATCTCCGACAGCATTTGCATGTCGTCGCATAAGGCTGCCCTGCAGGGTGCTGAGCATAAGCGTGTTCCTGATGATATTAATGTCAATCCTACAATAATCGGCCACGAATTTGCCGGAGTTATACTAAAAGCAGGCTCAAAATGGAAACACAAGTTCCATGAAGGGCAGAAATTCACAATACAACCGGCGATGGCCCATACCGGTACCCTTGATGCACCCGGTTATTCATACCGCTTCATCGGAGGAGATGCCACCCACATAATTATCCCCGATATTGTGATGGAAGCCGACTGTCTTTTGCCTTATGAGGGTGAAGGGTGGTTCCCTGCATCGCTTTCCGAACCTATGTCATGTATTGTAGGTGCTTTTCATGCCAGTTACCATGTGCCGCCCGGAACATATAGACACGAAATGGGCATCAGGGAAGGGGGCAAGCTGGCAATACTTGCTGGTGTCGGGCCCATGGGACTCGGCGCTATAGATTATGCCCTTCACCAGGACCGCAAGCCGGCTATGATCGCAGTCACTGATATTGATGACAGCCGGCTGTCAAGGGCAGCTTGTCTTTTCCCTCCTGAACATGCTGAAAAAGAAGGAATTAAGCTGATATATGTCAATACCGCAAAGATGCCTGATCCTGTCAGACATCTTCGTGATCTGACAGGCGGAACCGGATTTGATGATGTATTTATATTTGCCCCGGTTAAGCAGGTTGTGGAGCAGGGTGATGCGATTCTCGGTTTTGACGGATGTCTGAATTTCTTCGCGGGACCGACAAATCCGGAATTCAGGGCAGAATTTAATTTCTATAATGTCCATTATGCATTCACCCATATTGTCGGTACATCTGGGGGAAATACCGATGATATGCGTGAATCACTTAAGCTTATCGGTGAGAACAGGATAAATCCGGCTGTGATGATAACTCATGTCGGGGGACTTGATGCGGTGGTAGATACGACACTGAACCTGCCTCAGATACCCGGAGGCAAAAAGCTTATTTATACAAATATATCAATGCCGTTGATTTCGCTCTATAAACTCGGCGAAATGGCAGTCCATAATAGATTATACGCAGGATTGCATGAAATTGTTTCAAAAAACGATTACATCTGGTCGCCTGAAGCGGAAAAGTATCTGCTGGCAAATGCTAAAGAGATATAGTTCTCATAACTCATGCAGACATCGGACGCAAAATCGACGCCGGTGGCAACAATCTGTGACCACTTCTCCTCTCCCATTTTATCAAGCTCCTCTTTTGTGATACTATTCCTGTATATTGCCGCTATCATCCCGGCATTGAAATTATCTCCGGCACCTATTGTGCTTACCGGTTTTATCTTCCTGACTGGGAATTTCCCCGAGTAACCGGTTGTCCTGACAAAAACACCTTCTGCATTGGCAGTATATACCATGCAATTGCAGTATTTACTGACAACTTTCCAGGCCTCATCAGGTGTGCCGGCTCCGAAAATATTTTTAAAATCTTCGTCGGATCCTCTTATTATGCAGGCCATCTGCATGTTTTCCACTATCAATGGTATAAGCTCTTCAAGTTCTGAAGCGTGTGCCATTCTGAAATTAGGATCATAGATCACTATTGCTCCTTCTTCCTTGGATCTGTAAACAAAATCCCTGAATTTCTTCCTTATTTCCGTGGTAATGGCATATATTGAACCACAGAGAATTATATCATCAGTCAGTATAAGGGGAAAATCCATTTCAAGTCTCCTTGAGGGATAATTTTTATAGAATGAGTAGCTGGCGTCATTTTTTTCATTCAGAACAGCAATTGCCAATGCTGTCTTCCCATCCTTATAATGATCCACATAGCTCGTCCCCACCCCGTTTTCATTGAGAAATTTATCAATTATGCTACCAACATCATCATCGGCATATTCGCTGATAAGATAGACTGGCATTCCTATACGACCAAGAGAGACCGTGCTGTTGAGCATTGCTCCTCCGGGCTTTGCTGCCTGAGGCTGTCCGTTCTTGAAGATTATATCAAGCAGTGTCTCACCGATGCCGTAGATTTTTCTCATAAACTGACCTTTTATGATCGTGAATATACATTTTTTTTAAAATATATTGATTTAGTTACATTTGTCAGGACAAATACTGATCGAATGAAAGCGATGATGCTTACCGGGATCCGGCAAATGGAGATGAAGGAAGTTCCTGATCCTGTTATTACCAATCCAGATGATGTAAAAATACAGATGTCGGTTGTTGGCATCTGCGGATCGGATATCCACTATTATACCAGGGGAAGTATCGGCTCCCAGGTTGTCAGGTATCCTTTTACGGTAGGGCATGAAGGTGCCGGTGTTGTGGTAGAGACAGGATCTTCGGTCAAAAGGGTAAAGCCCGGGGATAGAATAGCTATTGAACCTGCAATGTCATGCCAGGAATGTGACCAGTGTCTTGCCGGAAGACCTCATACATGCCGGAAACTCAGGTTTTTAGGCTGTCCCGGACAGGCAGAAGGCTGCCTGTCGGAGTATATTGTCATGCCTGAAAAGAGTTGTTACCACCTGACTGGAGGACTTACCCCTGATCATGGTGCCATTTCCGAACCTCTTTCCATAGGAATCTATTCTGTAAAAAAAGCTGGAGACATAAAGAAAGCCAGGATTGCTATACTGGGATTCGGTCCGATCGGAATGAGCGTGCTTCTTGCAGTAAAAACGCAAGGTGCCGATAAGATTTATGTTACGGACAAGATAGATGATCGCCTCGTGATTGCCCGGAAGGAAGGTGTTACATTTACAGGTAATCCCCTGAACGATAATATTGAAGAAAGTATGATGCAAAAAGAGCCGCTTGGACTTGATGCCGTTTTTGAATGCTGCGGTCAGCAGGAAGCACTCGATCAGGCCGTGGAGATCCTGAAACCAGGAGGTAAGCTGATAGTGGTCGGCATTCCGGAGACAGACAGGTGGTCAGTCAGTGCCGACAACACACGTCGCAAGGAAATATCAGTTTTGTTCGTCAGGCGGGAAGTGGATTGTGTCGAACCTGCACTTGAAATGATGAAAAGCGGAAAGATCAATACAGGCAATATGATAACCCACCGCTTTCCGTTCGTCCGGACAAAAGAGGCTTTCGACCTTGTTGCCGGCTATGAGGACGGCGTAATGAAAGCAATGATAAATTTTTAATCAATCAGATATCTGTATCTCAACAGAGCCTCAAGAAAATAGTAGTCGGCATAAGTAAGCGGAACATCCACCTCGCTGTTTCCCGGGATTGAACCTGCACTGTGTTTAAGTATAAAATTGCCATTCTCTCCCAATTTTGCCATGTAATGAGGCGATGCAAGACGTCTCAGCTGTTTTTCGGCAACCTCCAGGTATTTCGTGGCAGATGTTGAATCGACAAACCTGCTCAAATCAACTAGCGCAGAGGCCATAATGGCGCCGGCAGATGCATCTCTTTTTGCTTCCGGGATGCCGGGTGCATTGAAATCCCAGTATGGTATCATATCGTCTGGCATATTCGGATGGTATATCATGAAATCGGCTATCTGGACTGCCTGGTCGAGATACCTGACCAGTCTGGTTTCCCTGTACATGGACACATATCCATAAAGACCCCAGGCCTGGCCGCGTGACCATGCAGATTCATCAGCCGCTCCCTGATCAGTTTGCTTAACTTCTACCTTTCCTGTGATAGTATCATATGATACTACATGATAAGAGCTCTCATCGGGACGAAGGAGGTTTTTTCTTGTTACGTCTGAATCGGTA